>NZ_JBNPOS010000013.1:0-42072 GCF_050315295.1 Streptococcus sp. SGI.013 | reverse complement strand
CAGACAGTCTTCCATTTTTGTAGAAAAATAAAATAGCACCTCAAAAGTTAAACAAATTCTCTAACCTTTGAGATGCTATTATCATTTTATGTCACTTTATTCATGACTGTAGCTTGCAATTACTTCTAAACCATCTCCCTCAAACGACCAGTGTTTGACGGTATGAGGCAAGATAAAGTGACTACCTTTTTGAATTGGATAAACCGTTTGATCAATAATTAGACGCCCCTGTCCTTCGATGACACTAACTAATAAATACGGCGCCACTTGCTTAAACTCAACCAAACCACTCAAGGTCCAATGATAAACTGTAAAGAAATCATTGGATACCAAAAGGGTACTATCTAATCGATCCACATGTAAAGAAACAGGCTTACTATTGGCAGGTTCGCCAATCGTTAGAACATCTACTGCTTTGTCTAAATGCAATTCACGCAAGTTCCCTTGATCATCAGGTCTGTCAAAATCATAGACACGGTAAGTTGTGTCGCTAGATTGCTGCGTTTCAAGAACCATGATGCCTTTTCCAATAGCATGCATGGTACCACTTGGAACATAGAAGAAATCACCAGCTTTAACAGGAATACGCGTCAAAAGATGCTCCCAGTCTTTATTATCTATTAAAGCTTGCAACTCTTCCTTGCTCTTAGCTGTATGTCCATAGATGATCTCAGCTCCTTCTTCTGCTGATAAAATATACCAGCACTCTGTTTTTCCAAGCTCCCCTTCATGAGCTAGACCGTAAGCATCATCTGGATGAACTTGCACACTTAACCAATCCTCAGCATCTAGGATTTTTGTTAATAAAGGAAAAACCTCGCTCTTAGGATTTCCAAATAATTGAGGCTGCTCACGATACAAACGATCTAAAGGCACACCAGCATAAGTCCCATTTTCCACTATGGATACGCCATTAGGATGAGCAGAAATCGCCCAATACTCACCTGTCTTTTCACTTGGAATATCGTAGCCAAAAACGTCTCGTAAACGACTACCTCCCCAAATTTTTTCCTGCATCACTGATTTTAAAAATAGTGGTTCCACGATTACCAAACCTCCTTTATAATTTAGTTATTACAATTTTAACACAAATCCCAAAGTTATAAAACGTTTCCAAAATCTAAAAAAACTTGAATCTAGTCAACACTAAATCCAAGTTTCTCACTATTAATTTGAAATTTTCTTCGCTAGGGCGAAGTTTCCTAGGGTCGCTGAACCATTTTCAGCAACAGCTGGTGTAACGATATAATCTTTCACATCTGGAACTGGTAAATAACCATTCATAAGAGCAGTGAATTTTTCACGAACACGATTCAACATATGCTCTTGAGCCATGACACCACCACCAAAAACAATGACCTGCGGACGATAAAGAAGTGTAGCTTGAACTGCAGCTTGTGCAATGTAGTAAGCTTGAACATCCCAAACCTCAGAGTTTAATTCAATCAATTCACCACGAATGCCTGTACGTCCTTCAAGCGATGGTCCTGCAGCTAATCCTTCTAGGCAGCCATTATGAAATGGACACATCCCATCAAACTCATTTTTAGCATCATAAGGATGGAGCGCCACATAAGTATGACCTGCCTCAGTATGACCCAAGCCACCAATAAATTCACCATTTTGAATCGCACCTGCACCAATACCTGTTCCAATTGTATAATAAACAAGGCTTTTCACACCCTTACGCACAAGTGTCTCACCATAAGCTGACGAATTGACATCCGTTGTAAAGTAAAATGGAATCTTGAACTCCTTAGCAATTAAACCAAGAAGATCAATATTTGACCAATGTGGCTTTGGAGTAGAGGTAATATAACCATAAGTTTGTGAGTTAGGATCAATATCAATTGGACCAAATGAGCCAATCGCAATACCCGCTAGACGATCTTCATAGCGTTTAAAAAATTCTACTGTACGTTCAATTGTTTCGTATGGAGTAGTCGTTGGAAACTGTGTTTTTTCGATCACTTGAAAATTTTCATCACCGACCGCACAAACAAACTTTGTTCCTCCAGCTTCTAAACTACCATATAATTTTGTCATAAAAAATGTCCTCTATATTTGTCTTTTTATACGATTTTAACAAAAAAATTACTAACTGAAAAGCCTTTTCTAACTAGGATAATTGGAAATCCTCAAAACGTGATAAAAGGATTTAGACTAGAAAACTGCCTAAACCCTTTATCAAATTTTTATTTCAAATCAAGAAGGTCAGCACCTTTAGCAACTGTACCAGTTGCAAGTGGTGTTACCTCAGCATATTCTGCTGTGTTGGTTACAATAATCATAGTTGTATCATCAAGACCTGCTTCTTTGATTTTAGCTGGTTCAAATGTCGCCAAAACATCTCCTGCTTTAACTTTTTGATCAGCTTTCACTTTTGGAGTGAAACCATTACCATCCATAGATACTGTATCGATACCGATGTGAATAAGGATTTCAGCACCTTTATCAGTTTTAATACCATAAGCATGACCAGTTTCAAAGGCGATGGAGATTGTACCGTCTGCTGGTGCATAAACTGTGTTATCGCTTGGTTTAATGGCAATACCTTTCCCCATAGCTTCGCTTGAAAATACAGGGTCATTAACATCTTTAAGATCAACAACTTGACCTGCAAGTGGGTTCACAATAACTTCAGCTGTAGTTCCTTCAACAAGGTTACCTGTTGTTGCTTCTTCTGCAAGCTTAGTGGTTTCTTGATTATCTGCTACAGTTGTATCTTCGTCCTCATAACCAAAGAAGTAAGTGAAGGCAAAACCAAGAGCAAATGATACCGCAACCATTAGAAGATATTGTGGCAATTGACCGTTAAGGTAAAGAAGCGTACCAGGAATGATAGTGATACCAAAACCTGTACCAGCAAGACCAAGAAGTGATGCTAACATACCACCGATGGCACCAGCTCCAAGTGATAGGAAGAATGGTTTACGGAAACGTAAGTTAACCCCAAAGATAGCAGGCTCAGTAATACCCAAGAAAGCTGATAGGGCTGCTGGGAAAGCAAGAGCTTTCAACTTAGCATTTTTAGTTTTCACACCTACGGCAACAGTCGCTGCACCTTGAGCTGTCATAGCTGCTGTCATGATAGCATTAAATGGGTCAGCTTTTGTACTAGCAATCAATTGTGATTCAAGCAAGTTGAAGATATGGTGAACACCTGATACCACAATAACTTGGTGAAGACCACCAATAATCAAACCAGCAAGACCAAATGGCAATGAAAGAATAGCATTTGTTCCAACAAGGATGTAGTTTTCAACGACGTGGAATACTGGTCCAATAACAAATAGACCAAGAATTGACATGATAAAGAGTGTCAAGAAAGGTGTAACCAAAAGATCAAAGACGTCTGGAACAACTTTACGAATCGCTTTTTCAAGCTTAGCTCCCAAAATACCAATGATGAAGGCTGGTAGAACTGATCCTTGAAGACCAACTACAGGAATAAATCCAAAGAAAATAGTTGGTTTGACATCACCACCTGAGGCAACCGCCCAAGCATTAGGAAGTGAACCTGAAATTAACATCATCCCAAGAACAATACCGATAACTGGGTTACCACCAAATACGCGGAAAGTTGACCAAACAACTAAAGCTGGTAAAGCGATGAAAGCTGTATCTGTCAAGATTTGTGAATAAACATTCAAATCTTCAGGCAAGGTAATGTTAAATGCTCCAAGTAAGCCACGAAGACCCATAAAGAGACCTGTCGCTACGATAGCTGGAATGATTGGAACAAAGACATCACCGAAAGTACGAATAGCACGTTGGAACCAGTTTCCTTGTTTCGCTGCTTCTGCTTTTTGCTCAGAAGTTGTTGACGTCGGCAAACCAAGTGCGACAACCTCATCATAAATTTTATTAACTGTACCAGTACCAAAAATCAATTGGTATTGACCAGAATTAAAGAAAGCACCTTGAACTTTCTCAATGTTTTCTGCTTTGTCTTTGTCGATTTTTGCTTCATCAACAACCATGACACGCAGACGAGTTGCACAGTGAGCGACACTGCGTACGTTATCACGACCACCTAGAGCCTCAATAACCTCTTTTGCAATTTGTGTGTTATCCATTTGCAAAACCCCTTTTTCTTTTTTCTTTGTGAAAGCGTTTCACTTTATTACAAAAACTATTTTATCATGTTTTTAAGATATGTCAAGCGTTTTGCAGAATTTTTTTAAAATCGCTTTCAAAATTTGCTTTTTGTAAGGAAAACGTTTACTATATAGATGTACTAAGTTTTTATGAAGAAAGGGAAAAACTATGGATTTACCTAAAGAGATTCGTTACCGTCGCTATGAAGACTGGACAGACGAAGAGA
Source organism: Streptococcus sp. SGI.013 (assembly GCF_050315295.1). Classification (NCBI taxonomy): domain Bacteria; kingdom Bacillati; phylum Bacillota; class Bacilli; order Lactobacillales; family Streptococcaceae; genus Streptococcus; species Streptococcus sp. SGI.013. The sequence goes on along the minus strand of NZ_JBNPOS010000013.1, from coordinate 37,745 downwards.
TTAAAACTCTAAACGAAAATAAAGCAAAATCACCTTGGTTAAGCAATTACCATATCGAGCCTAAAACCGGACTATTAAACGACCCTAACGGCTTTTCTTACTTCAATGGACAATTCCATCTTTTTTACCAAAACTGGCCTTATGGTCCAGCACACGGTCTAAAACAATGGATCCATACTGTCTCAGATGACTTGATTCACTTTTCTGAAACAGGAGCCAAACTCCTTCCTGATCACCCACATGATAGTCACGGTGCTTACTCAGGATCTGCTTATGAAGTAGATGGAAAACTCTTTATCTTCTATACAGGAAATGTTCGTGATGAAAACTGGGTACGCGATCCTCTTCAAGTTGGGGCGTTTATGGATAAAAATGGTCAGATTGAAAAGTTTGAAGAAGTTCTTATTCAACAACCTAGCGATGTTACTGAACACTTCCGAGATCCGCAAATCTTTGATTACAAAGGCCAGTTCTATGCTATTGTCGGCGCACAAAGCCTCGACAAAAAAGGCTTCATCAAACTCTATAAAGCGGTGAATAATGACATTAAAAACTGGGAACTTGTCGGTGACCTTGATTTTGGTGGAACAGGGTCTGAGTATATGATTGAGTGCCCTAACCTTGTCTTTGTCGATGATAAACCAGTCCTCCTTTACAGTCCTCAAGGATTGGATAAAGCTGAGTTGGATTACGACAACATCTATCCAAACACCTATAAAATCTGTCAATCGTTTGACACAGAAAAACCTGCTCTAGTTGGAGCATCTAACATTTTAAACCTTGACTTTGGTTTTGAATGCTACGCTACACAAGGATTTAACACCCCAGATGGACGTGCTTTAACCGTTAGCTGGATTGGACTCCCTGACGTTGATTACCCTACTGATCAGTTTGATTACCAAGGTGCTATGAGCTTAGTCAAAGAACTCACTCTTAAAGATGGGAAACTTTATCAATACCCAGTCGAAGCCATCACCTCATTACGTCAAACTGAAGAGGACTTTTCAGAGCGTCAAACTAGCCAAAATACTTACGAACTTGAATTAAACTTTAAAAAAGACAGTAAAACAGAGCTAGTTTTATTTGCCGATGAAAATCATAAGGGACTCCATTTAACAGTTGATACAGCTTCTGGTAAAGTGATCATCGATCGTTCTGAAGCTGGTCAACCATTTGCACTTGAATTTGGCACAACACGTGAATGTAGCATTGAAAACAGTGATACGACTGTTAATATTTTTATTGATAAATCAATCTTTGAAATTTTCATCAACAAGGGAGAAAAAGTATTTACTGGCCGTGTCTTCCCTAACGAGGACCAATCCGGCATCGCTGTAGTTAGCGGTGAAGCTACTGGAAAATACTTTGAATTAAGTTACTAAAATGGTTGCAAAACTTACTGATGTTGCTGAATTAGCAGGTGTTAGCCCTACCACTGTTTCACGTGTTATCAATAATAAAGGTTACCTTTCCCAACAAACTATCCAAAAAGTAAAGGAAGCCATGAAAACACTAGGTTATAAACCCAATAGCTTAGCTCGTGGACTTCAAGGGAAATCCGCTAAATTAATCGGCTTAATCTTTCCCAATATTAGCAATGTCTTTTACGCTGAACTTATTGAACATATGGAAATCGAGTTGTTTAATCACGGTTATAAAACCATCATCTGCAATAGTGAAAAAGACCCTAGTAAAGAAAAAGAATATTTAGAGATGCTTGAAGCCAATCAAGTTGACGGCATTATTTCTGGAAGTCATAATCTTGGTATCGATGATTATGAACGTGTCGAGGCACCCATCATCTCTTTTGACCGTAATCTAGCTCCAAATATTCCAATTGTCTCCTCAGATAACTTTGAAGGTGGAAAGATGGCAGCTCAAACTTTAGAAAAATTAGGTTGCAAAAAAATCGTCATGATTACAGGAAATGATAACTCCAATTCTCCAACTGGACTTCGAAAAGAGGGATTTGAAGCCCTATTACCAACTGCTAAAATTATTCATGTTCCTAGTAATTTTTCTCCTATTCGAAAAGAAATGGAGATTAAACAAGTCCTTCAAAAAGAGCAACCTGACGGCATTTTCCTCTCCGATGACCTGACTGCGCTTTTAACCATTAGAATTGCCAAAGAGATGGGGTTATCAATTCCAGATGATTTAAAAGTTATCGGTTATGATGGAACAACATTTATTGAAAATTTCTTTTCAGACTTGACAACGATTAAACAACCTCTCAAAGAGATTGCTTATCTTTGTGTAGAGCTACTTCTTAAAAAAATAAATTTCCCTGAAGAAGAGTTGGAAAAATCTTATATCCTACCTGTCAATCTTATTTCAGGAACAAGTGCATAAAAAAAGTGATTGGATTTCCAATCACTTTTTTTATGACTCATCTTCAATAAACTGACTTAACAAGCCATTGATGAAACGACTTGATGTTTCGTCTGAGTATTTTTTTGCAATTTCAATAGCCTCATTAACAGCCACACGGTCTGGAGTTTCCTCAAAATACTTCATCTCATATAAGCCTAAACGGAGGATCGTTTTATCCGTTAAAGTTAGACGCGATAAGGACCAACCTTGTTTCAAATGCTTTGAAATCAACTCATCCAACTCCGCCTGATGATCAAGTACCCCATTAACCAGATTCAAGATAAAGACTGGCACTTCATGTTCATCGCCTTCTTTATCATAAATATAGGTATGATTAGCGGCATCAACAAACTCGCCTCCAAACTCTAGGCTAAAAAGAGCTTGGAAGGCACGCTCACGTAAATCACGTCTGGAATCTATAAAATGTCTAGTCATCTAAGAAATCCTCTTCGAATAACGATTTCATTTCAGGTTTTGGTGTTTTTTCAGGAACAATCCCAACAATATGAACATTAACCATTGATAGACTAACCTCAGCCATATCATAAATAGCGGATTTAACTGCTTTTTGAATCTCAATAGATACCGTAGGCACATTTACACCATACTGGAGATAAACATAGATATCGGCTGATACTTGTCCATCTTCAGCTGTTGTTAAATAAACACCACGTCCAAAAGATTCTTTACTGAAGCTATCTGCTACTTTCTTATTATGAAGTGAGTGAACTCCTTCAACTTTTGTCGCCGCAATTCCTGTAATAACCTCAAGAACACGAGGCGAAATGACAATTTCTCCAATTGTTTCAGTTGTCATAGCTTTTCCTTTCTAGCTGTTGATTAAAAAAGTCAGTTCTCCAATGTGGAAAAGCGCTCTTTTTCTTAAGCACGTGACACGTAAGTTCCTTCAGCAGTGTTGATAATCAATTTTTGTCCTACTTCAATAAAGTCTGGAACGTTGACCACAAGACCTGTTTCAAGCGTTGCTGGCTTACCTGATCCTGTAACAGTAGCTCCTTTGATAGATGGTTGTGTTTCTGTTACTGTCAACTCAACAGTCGTTGGAACAGTCACACCAATCACCTCTGATCCGTAAAATTGAATCTTAACTTCTGAGTTTTCAAGGATAAATTTCAACTCATCTGCAATTGCTGCTACTGGAATTTCATACTGATCATAAGTTTCATTGTTCATGAAGTACGCTGTATCGTCCATTTGATATAGGTACTGAGCTGGAACAGTTTCAATAATAGCTTGCTCAAATTTTTCTTCTGGACGGTAGCTTGTATCAAAAGTTGAACCTGTACGAACATCACGCAATTTCATACGCATGATGGTATTTCCTTTACCTGGTTTATGGTGACTAGCTTCAAGAACACGAATCAATTTTCCATCTGCTGTTTCAAATGTCATACCAGCTTTTAGCTTACTTGCTTCAATCATTATCTATATACCTCTTTATAAAATTATTATCACTTCATTTTATCATATTGCACCTGTATTCTCAAATCTTTTTAAAAAGACTAATCCTCTCCCAAAAGAATCTTTGGGACATCATGTTGAAAATAGGGAACATTTTTCTTTTCTAACAAGGCAATAGCAAAGTCATGTTGACGATAAGCGGTTTTATAGGTGATTTTACACACTCCTGCTTGTAAAAGTGCCTTGGTACAGTTGATACAAGGAAAATGAGTGACATAAATCTCCGTATGATTCGTTGAAATCCCTTCCTTAGCACATTGGATCAAGGCATTCATTTCAGCATGAACCGTGCGAATGCAATGCCCATCTTCCATTTTGTGACCAACTTCATTACAATTTTCAGTAGCTGAAACACCACCATTATAGCCTGTTGCAATGATACGATTATTTTTTACCAAAACGGCACCGACAAAAGCGCGATCACAAGTGGAACGCTTAGAAATCAGCTCTGCATTTGCCATAAAATAATCTTGCCAAGACAAACGTTGCTCTTTTTCCATCACTTACTCCTTAAAGAACAATTAACTCTTTTGGTGCAAGAGTAAGGACCTCACATCCTGTTTCAGTAATTAAAAGATCATCTTCAATACGCACACCATACTTACCATCAAGGTAAATACCTGGCTCATCTGTTAAAACCATCCCTGCTTTTATCGTTTCATCAGAATGACCAAAATAAGGGTACTCATGAATGTCTAATCCAATACCATGCCCAATACCATGTGTAAAATGTGCACCATAGCCAGCATCATTGATGACATCACGCGCAATTCGATCATAATCTCGGTAGCTAACCCCCTCTTTTGCTTGATGGATCAGAGCTTTGTTAGCACGTAAACAAATCTCATAAATCTCACGTTCCTCATCCGTCACATGTCCAATATGGATAGTCCTTGTCATATCACTCACATAGTGCTGATAGTAGCAACCAAAATCAAGGGTCAAGGTTTCACCAGATTGAATCACCTTATCCGATGCGACACCATGAGGCATGGCAGAACGTTGCCCCGAGGCAATAATAAACTCAAATGAAGCTCCCTCAGCCCCCAACTGACGCATACGGTGATCTAAAAAGTGATTCACTTCCATCTCTGTCGTTTGATTCGGTTTGATAAAATCCAAAACATCCATAAAAGCCTGATCAGAAATCTTACAAGCGCGACGGATGGTCGCAATCTCACTAGCATCCTTAATCATACGAAGGTCTTCAATAAAATTAGCCATACCTTCCAGTTGATAATCTGCAAAAATGGCCTTCAACTCTTGATAATAGGCATAGCTAACTTGCTGATCAAATCCAATACTTTTAAGCCTATCTGCTTTAATCACCTTGGCAATTTCTTCTAACGGAGAGCGAGTTTCTATAATATCAAATCCCGTCACAGCACCCTTTGCAATTAAACTATAACGTGAATCTGTTAAAAAAAGACGACGGCTCTTACTAATAAAAACAGTCCCTTCTGTTCCCCAAAAACCTGTTAAATAATAAACATTATTTTGACCAGAAACTACTACACCATCTACCTGAGACTCAGAAAGTTTCGCTTCAAATTTTTTAAGTCTATTTTGCATCCCATTCCTCCAAAGATTTTGTAACTATTATAGCAGAAATAAAGGGAAATACCAATTTATTCCAAGGCTCATCTTTCAGTCAAAAAATAATTTTGAACAATCCTTTAGCCTTAAGTCTAAACTATGATGGATAAAGCAAGACAGCTACTAAAAAAGAAATCCAATCGGATTTCTTTTTATCTTATATCAACTTGTTTTTTAAATACTGACCTGTATAACTTCCTTTAATCTCTACCACTTCTTCTGGGGTACCTGTAGCAAGAATCGTTCCTCCACCATCTCCCCCTTCTGGACCAAGATCAATCACATGATCTGCAGTTTTAATCACATCCAGATTATGCTCAATCACCAAGACAGTATTTCCATCATCTGCAAATCGCGCCAAGACTTCTAACAAACGAGCAATATCATGCGTATGTAAGCCTGTTGTCGGTTCATCCAAAATGTAAAAACTCTTGCCTGTTGAACGCTTATGAAGCTCTGAAGCCAACTTCATCCGTTGCGCCTCACCACCTGATAAGGTGGTTGCTGGTTGACCTAAGGTTACATAGCCCAAACCAACATCTTGGATGGTTTGTAGTTTTCTTGCAATTTTGGGAATAGCTGCAAAAAATTCGACCGCATCATTAACTGTCATATCTAAGATTTCTGCAATATTTTTTTCTTTATAGTGAACTTCTAAGGTCTCACTATTATAGCGCGTTCCATGACAAACCTCACAAGGAACATAGACATCTGGTAGAAAATGCATCTCAATTTTAATAATACCATCACCAGAACAAGCTTCACAACGTCCACCTTTAACATTAAATGAAAAACGGCCTTTTTTGTAACCACGAATCTTAGCCTCATTGGTCTGAGCAAAAAGATCACGAATGTCATCAAAAACTCCTGTATAAGTAGCAGGATTAGAACGTGGTGTTCGTCCAATCGGACTTTGATCAATATCAATTAAACGCTCAATCTGCTCAATTCCAGAGATAGATTGATGTTTTCCTGGTTTGTCAGCATTGCGATTTAGCTTTTGCGCAATCGCTTTTTTCAAAATACCATTAACAAGAGTCGATTTTCCTGACCCCGAAACACCTGTCACTGCGATAAATTTCCCAAGTGGAATGGCAACAGAAATGTTTTTTAGATTATTGGCAGATGCACCTTTTATAGTGATTGTTTGACCATTTCCAGAACGACGTTCTACAGGAATTGGAATAGCTTTTTTACCAGATAAGTATTGACCTGTGATTGAATGAGGATTGTTCTCAACCTGCTCAGGAGTACCTGATGCAACAATCTCCCCACCAAAAACACCTGCTTCTGGACCAACATCAATCAACCAATCCGCTTCTCTCATGGTATCTTCATCATGCTCAACCACAATTAAAGTATTTCCTAAATCACGCATTTTTTTAAGACTAGCAATTAAGCGATCATTATCACGCTGATGAAGGCCGATAGAAGGCTCATCTAAAACATAAAGGACACCACTGAGGTTTGATCCAATTTGGGTTGCTAACCTAATCCGTTGACTCTCTCCACCAGACAAGGTCCCCGCAGAGCGTGATAAGGTTAAATAGTTTAGCCCCACATTATTCAAAAAAGTTAAGCGATCCTTGATTTCTTTTAATATAGGCTTAGCAATAATTTCTTCGTTTCTACCTAAAACTAATTCCTCTAGTAACTGCAGATGCTTCTCAATAGACAAGTCAGACACTTGACCAATATGAAGACCTTTTTCTCCTCCAACTTTAACAGATAAAGCCTGCTCACTCAAACGATAACCCTTACAAGTTGTACAGGTCAATTCATTCATATAAGTTCGCATTTGTGTGCGAGTATAGTCACTAGACGTCTCGTGGAAACGTCGATTGATATTGGTCAGTACCCCCTCAAAAGGAATATCAATGTCTCTTACGCCACCAAACTCATTTTCATAATGAAAATGAAATTCCTGACCAGCTGAGCCATTCAAAATCAAATCCTTATCCTCATCTGATAAGTCCTCAAAAGGTGTATCCATGTCCACACCAAAATGTTGCATAGCCTGCTCTAACATCTGAGGATAATAATTAGAAGAAATAGGATTCCAAGGTGCTAAAGCACCTTCACGTAGTGTTTTTTTAGCATCTGGAACAACTAGGTCGATATCCACTTCTAATTTAATACCCAAACCATCACAGGTCGCACAAGAACCAAAGGGAGCATTAAAGGAGAATAACCTAGGTTCTAATTCTGGGACAGTAAAGCCACATACTGGACAGGAGTAATGCTCTGAAAAGAGTAGCTCCTGATCATCCATGGTATCAATAACCACATAGCCATCCGCTAAACGAAGGGCAGCTTCAACAGAATCAAACAATCTACTTCTGATGCCGTCCTTGTTGACTAAACGATCAACCACAACTTCGATGGTGTGCATTTTACTCTTAGATAATTCTGGTACCTCAGAGATATCATAAATATCACCATCTACTCGAACACGTACATACCCATCTTTTTGAATTTTTTCAAAAATCGTCTTGTGCTGCCCCTTCTTACGACGGACAATTGGTGCTAAAATCTGCATTCTTGTCCGTTCAGGCAATTCCAACACTTCATCTGTAATTTGCTCTACAGATGAGGCAGAGATTGCACCATGACCATTTTTACAATAAGGAGTCCCCACACGAGCATACAAGAGACGAAGATAATCATTAATTTCTGTCGCTGTTCCAACTGTGGAACGTGGATTTTTACTCGTTGTTTTTTGGTCAATAGAAATCGCAGGACTAAGCCCTTCAATCGAATCCACATCTGGCTTTTCCATATTCCCTAAGAACTGTCTGGCATAAGCTGACAAAGACTCCACATAACGACGTTGCCCTTCTGCATAAATCGTATCAAAAGCTAGACTAGACTTACCAGAACCTGATAAACCTGTCACGACCACCAATTTATCTCGTGGAATCTCAACATCAATATTTTTTAAATTATGGGCTCTTGCACCATGAATCACCAATTTATCTTGCATCGTATTATATTTCTTTCCTCAAATTTTCCTTTCCATTATATCAAATTTATGCTTATCTGATGCCCAAAAATATCTCAAAATATAGTATAATAAAACAGTATGCCTTTGACGAGACTACAAATACCAAACAGGGAGGCTTTAAAATGAAACAAATGTTTCTTTCAACAGCAACAGAATTTAAAGAAATCAATACATTTGAGCCAGGTGCTTGGATTAATCTTGTCAACCCTTCCCAGGAAGAGTCCGTCAAACTAGCCAAAGAGTTCAACATCGATATTACAGATCTTAGAGCACCGCTCGATGCGGAAGAAACTTCCCGTATCTCTGTTGAAGATGATTACACTCTTATCCTCGTGGACGTGCCGACCTATGAAGAACGCAATAACAAAAGTTATTATGTTACCATCCCCTTAGGGATTATTGTCACAGAAAATGCGGTGATCACAACCTGCCTTGAAGATCTCACCCTATTTGATAATTTCATCAAGAGGCGAATCCGTAATTTCTATACATTTATGAAGACACGGTTTGTTTTTCAACTGCTTTATCGTAACGCCGAGCTCTTTCTAATAGCCCTTCGTTCTATTGACAGACAAAGTGATAAAATTGAAGCACAACTTGAAAGCGCCACACGAAATGAGCAACTCATCGACATGATGGAGCTTGAAAAATCTATTGTCTATCTAAAAGCCTCTCTCAAACTGAACGAACGCATCGTCAAAAAGCTGTCAAGTAATGCGTCCAGTCTTAAAAAATACATCGAAGACGAAGACTTACTTGAAGACACCTTGATTGAAACACAACAGGCCATTGAGATGGCAGGCATTTACGAAAACGTCCTCAATGCCATGACTGAGACATCAGCCTCTATCATCTCCAACAACCAAAATACCATCATGAAAACCTTAGCTTTGGTTACAATGACATTAGATATTCCAACCGTTATCTTCTCCGCCTACGGTATGAACTTTAAAAACAATACCATGCCCTTAAACGGTCTAGATAACGCCTTTTGGTATGTTGTTGCTATCGCCGCTACTCTTAGTTCTTGTATGGTCCTCTACTTTATCAGAAAAAAATGGTTCTAACCTCATCAAAAATAAGGAAAATAATACAATATGGAAAACTTAACAAAGAAAAATCAAGAATTTATTCACATTGCCAAAAACCAACTTCATAAAGACGGAAAGTCAACAGAAGAAATCCAAGCTATTATAGATGATATTATGCCTGATATCTTAGAACAGCAAAATAAAGGTATACCTGCTCGAACATTTTTAGGTGCCCCAACTGCTTGGGCAGCAACTTTCACACAACAAGAGACAGCAACACAAAGTACAACAGAACCTAAAAATACTAAACCACTCTTTATGTGGACCGACAGTGCCTTATTTTTCTTAGGTCTTGTCTCTCTTATCCAAGGTTTTCTAGCTTTAACCAATAGCAACCAAATCCCATATGGCATCTTCACTCTCCTTGCAACTGGACTAGCAGGTGGTGGGGTAATGTATCTAACTTACCATTTCTTTTATCGACACCTTGGTAAAGAGCGTTCACAACGTCCAAACTTTTGGAAAAACCTTGGACTTCTAACTCTCTCTTTTGCTGGATGGGTGCTCCTTGTCTCATTAGTCAGCTTACTCCCTACCCAGTTTAACCCTCAATTACCTGCCTTATTGATGGTTGTATTAGGAGCTGCTGCTTTTGCAGGACGTTACTTCTTTAAAAAGCATTTTAATGTCCAAAGCTCTTTCACTGTAGAAAGATAAGCTATAAGATTGGTATTTTCAAAAAAAGCAGTCAGTCTATTTGCTAGGTAAAAACCTATAAATAGACTGACTGTTTTTACTATGCAAAAATGTATTTGTAACTCATACATACTTTAGAAAAATAAGGTCAAACAAAAAGACCCATCTGGGTCTTTTGATTAATCTTCGTTTACGAAAGGCATCAAAGCCATAACGCGAGCACGTTTGATAGCTGTTGTTACTTTACGTTGGTTTTTAGCTGAAGTCCCAGTTACACGACGTGGAAGAATTTTACCACGTTCTGAAACGAAACGGCTAAGAAGCTCAGTATCTTTGTAATCAACATATTCAATTTTGTTAGCTGCGATGTAATCAACTTTTTTACGGCGTTTGAATCCGCCACGACGTTGTTGAGCCATGTTTAGTTCTCCTTTATATATTTAGTTCGTTTAATCCATTAAAATGGTAGATCGTCATCTGAAATATCCATTGGGCTTGAATTTCCAAATGGACTTTCATCTCGACTAAAGTTAGGCGTTTGTGACTGTGAAGGCTGTTGGAAGCCTGATGGTTGGCTATTAAAGCCTTGATCAAAGCTATTAGACTGGTAAGACCCAGAGCTTCCTTCACGTGTAGCACGACTCTCTAAAATTTGAAAAGAGTCTGCAATCACTTCGGTTACATAGACACGCTGACCTTGTTGATTATCGTAGTTACGCGTCTGAATACGACCTGTGACACCAATAAGAGCGCCTTTTTTAGCCCAGTTAGCTAGATTTTCAGCTTGCTGGCGCCAAATCACACAGTTGATAAAATCCGCCTCTCGTTCACCATTTTGATTTTTAAAGTTGCGGTTAACTGCTAAAGTAAAAGTTGCTACTGCTTGGTTACTTGGTGTGTAACGAAGTTCTGCATCGCGGGTCATACGACCAACAAGTACTACATTATTAATCATAAACTACCCTCTTTGTGATTAAGCGTCTACTTTAACGATCATGTGACGAAGAATGTCACCGTTGATTTTTGAAAGACGGTCAAACTCGTTAAGAGCGATATCGTCGTTTGCTTCAACGTTAACGATGTGGTAAAGTCCTTCACGGAAATCTTGGATTTCATATGCAAGACGACGTTTTTCCCAGTCTTTTGATTCAACAACAGTTGCACCGTTGTCAGTCAAGATAGAGTCAAAGCGTGCTACCAAAGCGTTTTTAGCTTCTTCTTCAATGTTTGGACGAATAATATAAAGAATTTCGTATTTTGCCATTGATATGTTCCTCCTTTTGGTCTAATGACTCATGATCCTTTGTCATGAGTAAGTGAGGTTATTCTCACAAGAAACTATTATACGCTAAAAAATAAAACTATGCAAGAAAAATCTATCGAAGAATAAAAAAACCTTAGAGGACGGACTAATCCTCTAAGGTTTTCCTCTGATCATCAAGAACGCTTTCCAAACTCTTGATTACAGAGTCATTTCATAAGGAGTCATCAAACTCCTTTATCTCCATTTTTATAGCGATTTAAATTCATCATTAGCATGTCGACATACCTCCGATTTTTACTTACTTCTATAAACTTTCAGTTAGAAATCACCATTTTTATACCGTGATACGTTAAATAGAATCATAAAGTAACCTCCTTAATATTAAGGAACTACAACTCGTCTCCGTTTTTATAGCGACTGATATTAAATCTTAACATGACAGTCCCTCACTTTCTTTGGGCGACGTTTTAAAGAAATACTACTTAAACCACTTAATTTTACATTGGATTCACCCCTTAAGCTATTTTTTGCAACAGCCTAAAGTGTCTCCATTTTTATAACGTCCTAAGTTCATACTAAGCATAACTGTTTTCCTCCGACATGTCGTTTCACAGCTCACTTTCACTAATCACCATTTTTATACCGCGATAGATTTAAATGTAACATAAGACCACCTCATAAGGTGAGATATAAAGTTATGAATGTTGCCTACCGTTTTAGGCTCTGTCTCCGTTTTTGTACCGTGCGATATTCAATTTCATCATAGGCTTTTTCTCCTTTGGAAATCTCTTATCCTTCTTTCTGTCTTTATTATAATGTATGCGCTTCCAAAAGTCAAGCTTTTTCTGTAAAAAAATCAGCTCATTTGTCTTATTTTTGTGATTTGATAAAATAGACACATGATAAATTTAAAAGATTATGGAATTGACATGTGGGATGAAAAAACCATCCTCTCCTTCAGAAAAACCCTACTAGACTGGTATGATCGTGAAAAGCGGGACTTGCCTTGGAGACGCAGTAAAGACCCTTATCATATCTGGGTGTCTGAAATCATGCTTCAACAAACACAGGTCAAAACAGTTATCCCCTACTATAAGCGATTTTTAGACTGGTTTCCTTCAATCAAAGATCTAGCTCAAGCGCCTGAAGAGAAACTCTTAAAAGCTTGGGAAGGTTTAGGGTACTATTCTCGTGTACGCAATATGCAACAAGCTGCCCAGCAAATCATGGCAGACTTTGATGGAAAATTTCCTAAAACTTTTAAGGAAATTTCTTCTCTAAAGGGAATTGGCCCCTATACTGCAGGAGCTATTGCTAGCATCGCCTTTAACTTACCTGAACCTGCAGTTGATGGGAATGTCATGCGGGTTATGGCTAGATTATTTGAAGTAAATTATGATATTGGCGTCCCTGCAAACCGCAAAATTTTCCAAGCCATCATGGAACAGCTAATTGATCCTGAGCGCCCTGGTGATTTTAACCAAGCTTTGATGGATCTAGGGACCGATATTGAATCGGCTAAAAACCCTAGGCCAGAAGATAGTCCAATTAAATTCTTCAGCGCAGCCTATCTTAACGGAACAATGGATAAATACCCTATCAAAGAACCAAAGAAAAAGCCACGTCCTCGATTTTTACAAGCCTTTGTCATTAAAAATTCAGAAGGGGCTTATCTCTTCCAAAAAAACACCAAAGAAGGACTCCTATCTGGTTTTTGGTCTTTTCCTTTATTGGAAACTAGACTTGTCGAACAACAACTTAATCTCTTTACAGATCCGGATAAAAGCAGTACGACCTTATCTCAAAAAATAAGCTTTGAAGAAAACTATCAGATTCAACCCATTTGGTCAGAAAAAAGTTTTCCACTGGTCAAACATGTCTTTAGTCATCAAAAATGGCAAATTGAACTCTTGGAAGGAGAGATTCAAGATATTGATCTCCATCAACAAAAAGAGCTCCTATGGCTCAAACCTAAGGATTTTGACACCTACCCTTTTGCAACCCCTCAGAAAAAAATGTGGGAAGCCTATCAAACTGCTAATAATGAGTAAGTATCTCCTTAACAGATAAAAAATAAGAAGCTAGATTTCTTTATCTAGCTTCTTATTTTATGCTAACTCTGCGACAATAGCCTTGATTTGTTCTTTAGTGTGAACACCTGCTACTTGCTTAACCACTTCTCCATCTTTTTTAAACAAAAGCGTTGGGATACTCATGATGCCAAATTGTTGAGCTGTTGCTGGATTTTCATCAACATCAACTTTAACAATTTTTAATTCATCTTCATCTAATTCCTCTGCTAATTGCTCAAGAATAGGAGCTTGCATCAAACATGGACCACACCAAGTTGCCCAAAAATCAACTAAAACAAGCCCTTCACTCGTTTCTGACTCGAAGTTTGCATCTGTTAATACTTGTACCATAATAATCTCCTTTGATTGATAATTATACTTATATTTTACAGATTTCTCAGATTTTTTCCACTATTTGCTACGCTATCCTAGATTAGCAATGGTTGCTCCAGATCCACCTGCATTTTGTGGGGCATAACCAAAACTTTTAACATGCTTATTGCGTCTTAAATATTGGCTAACGCCCTCACGAATAACACCCGTCCCAATACCATGGATAATGTCAACCTGTGCCATGTTATTCAATAATGCCTGATCAATAAAGCTATCTAGTGCCATCATGGCTTCTTCATAGCGCATTCCTCTTAAATCCAGACGAGCACGCGGACCTTGTCCACTTGTTTTTTTCACAACATGGACTTGTTTTTTCTTAGGCTCTTTAGATTTTTCAACGCTTTCAATCTGAAACTCTTCCTCTTTAAGCGTCATCTTGATTAAACCAACTTGCGCTTCCCAGCGTCCATCTTTTAATAACTTGGTGAGACTACCTCTTTGTCCATAGCTAGTAACCACAATTGTATCACCGACTTTTGGAGCACGTTTTTTCTTGGCTTTTTTCAAAACCTTATTTTTAGACAAATCAACCTCAGGGGCTAATTTTTTCAACTGTCCTTTAGCTTCAATAATCTCATGTGGCTTGAGCTGGGCTTTAGTGTGCAGATTTTTTAAAATGGCTTCACTCTCACTAAGTGCTAAATCCACAATATCACGCGCTTCTTTCTGAGCTTTTTCGAATTCATTATCTCGCTCACGTGAAAAATCCTGATAGAGCTTTTTAACAGCTCGGTTAAACTTCAGATTATCTTGCTCCACTTCTTTGATATGGTCCAAACGTCTCCTGCTTTCAGCTGTCTGTTTTTCAAGCTGCTCAATAATAAGGTTCACATCTGTGTCGCGATCCGTTAAACGCTCCGCCTCTTCCACAATTTCCAAACCAAGTCCCAGACGCTTAGCAATTTCAAAAGCATTTGAGCGTCCTGGGACACCCTGCATAAAGTGATAAGTCGGTCTTAAACTGTCAGTATCAAACTCCATACTAGCATTTTCAACTTGCGGTGTTTCAATACCATAGGCCTTTAATTCTGGATAATGTGTGGTTGCCATGGTCTTGATGTGACGTTTTCTTAAATCTTCTAAAATGGCAATAGCCAGACTAGCCCCTTCTTGCGGATCTGTTCCTGCTCCAAGTTCATCAAATAAAACCAAGCTATCTGCATCAGCTTCTTCCAAAATCGCAACAATATGGGTCATATGACTTGAAAAAGTAGAAAGACTTTGCTCAATAGATTGCTCATCTCCTATATCTGCAAAAATCTGATTAAAAATAGCGACTTTAGATCCCTCATCCGCAAAAATAGGTAAGCCCGATTGAGCCATGAGCTGACTGACACCTAAAGTCTTAATCATAATGGTTTTCCCACCTGTATTGGGACCTGTAATCACAATACTATTTAGGGTTTCACCAAAATGAAGATCATTGGCAACAGGAGTTTTCAAAAGAGGGTGTCGGACATTAACTAACTGAATGGTTTTGTGTTGAGAAATATGAGGAATAGTCGCCTGATAATCTCTCATAAACAGTACTTTGGCTCTAACTAAATCAATATGACCTATCAACCAAGCATTATTTCGAATCGCTTGATGATGAGGTCGAAGCATGTCAGACAAGTCGTGTAAGATGCGACTGATCTCATGCCGTTCATCCGCCTGAGCCTGTGTTATAATCTCGTTTAACTCAACAACTGCCCTTGGCTCGATATAAACCGTACTTCCTGATGCAGAAATATCATGGACAACTCCTGAAATCCGATTCCTGTGAGTATTTTTAACTGGTAAAACACTTCTGCCATTACGACTAGCAATCAAATTTTCAGCCAGGTAGTCTGACTTGCTTTTTAAAAGATCTTGTAAAATCTGTCTGACTTCAGTCTCGCTTTTTTGAATGGTACGTCTAATTTGAGACAGCTCTAAACTAGCAAAACTCTCAACAAATCCCCCATCGTTAATCGCCTCAAGAGCACCTGTTAAATTCGGAAAGACCTCAATATGCTCAAATAGCCTTCCTAAAGCACGTAACGAAACATTCTCTAAACCTGTATAAAAATGACTCAATTCTGACGACACTCGTAAAACATGCTTAATATCCAGTAACTCTGAAATATTTAAATCCGCATCCCACTCTAAACGCCTCAAAGATTCAGAAATATCCTTAATAGCAGCCACTTTAAAGCCATGAGAAGCGACAAAAATCTCCTCCATGTCCTTAATCTCCGAAAAAGCTTGTTTGATACGGTCACGTTCTGTCATCGGTAGCAAATCTTGCAATTCCTTTTCAGCCTGTTGACTTGCTACATAAGGTAAGAGCAACTGCTTTACCTTATTAAACTCTAAATTTTCTAAAATTCTATTATTCATAATTCTTTCTTTATCAAAAAAAGAGTGGATCAAACTCTTTGCAAACTTAAAGAATTTATCTCACTCCCTATCACTAGATGAGTATCTCTTCTACTTGGCTCCTTGAGCCTTTTACTCTGAGCTATCCTAGACCATTAGTTACCCAGTAATAATGAATCAATTGGCTCGTTATTGGGTTATAGTCGATAAGCATTTTTGCCAAACCTGAATTTAAATGATTTTGAAGGCTAGCATAAGGAACTGTTGCCAACAAGGACAAGAGCATTGTCAACACACTAGCACTAACAAGAAGAGACAGAGTCCCTGCCAAGATTTTACCAAACCTACTATCTAGAGGTTGCCATTTTACGGCATGAAAAATAACTCCTAAAAATCGAACAAATAAATACACCACTGTGTAACATAGAATAAAAGCAATCCCTGAGTAAAAAACTTGCCCTAAATCAAACAAAGGAACATCTGTGAAAAAATAAACACTTGCTCCCTCGTCAGCATTAGCATAAGGAACCCACAGGGTCAATACATCAGCCAATCGTTGATAGTTAAGTCCCGCGATAAAAATCGCTAGTATATGGCCAATTGTGTAAATCAACTGTAGGAAGAATCCTCTGGCATAACCAAGATAAAATTGCCAAAGCAGAACTAGTAACATAAG
Organism: Streptococcus sp. SGI.013; assembly: GCF_050315295.1. Lineage (NCBI taxonomy): Bacteria > Bacillati > Bacillota > Bacilli > Lactobacillales > Streptococcaceae > Streptococcus > Streptococcus sp. SGI.013. The sequence continues at coordinate 20,818 of NZ_JBNPOS010000013.1, read as the reverse complement.
CAATGTGATCATTTAGCTTCCTCCGACTGAGTCTGCTCAGATCGATCTTTAATTTGAGCAACTGTCATATATCTGAGTTTTTCCAACTCTTTTTCTTGCTTTTCGATGGCAATCTCTCTTGTCAACTGTGTTGACAGAACATTAATCGCTAATAAGATCGCCAAAGTCTCATTATCAGCATCGGGTAATTTTTCTTTAATGGTGTCATACTTTTCTTTAGCAACTCGCTCGACTTCTTCCATAAAAAGATTATCTTTATCTGTTGTTAAAGTCAGTTTTTTTTCTCCAAATGTAAATTTATATCTATTTTTACTTGTCATGATTCATACCTCGCACCCTTTATTATATCGTAAATTTTATAATTGACCAACCTTGAAGTAGGAAATCAGCTAAAATAAAACAGTCTGAGACATCACTATCCCAAACTGCTCTGCTATTTAGCCTATAATCCCTTGATAAAATCTCATTATCGGGTCGGAGTATAAACGAGTTTCTCTCCATTTTCTTTTAAAAAGGCAGTTAACTCCGAATCTGGAATTTGGCGAAGATAAAGATTTGCCCTAATCGTCACATCATCTTCTCGACAAGTTGATAAGACCACATACTTATCAGAAGAATTAATTTCAACTCCTTTATTCTGAGTATGTGCTTTTTCACGAACCTCTTTTAACTGCTCTTCAAATTGCGCGGTATTATCAAATGAAGTTCTATAAAAAGCCGTTGTTTCAGGGACAATAATTAAAAAAGCTACCTCATAATAGTATTTGCGCTCTGGTGTTTCAATGACCACATAGGGATGTTCATCCATATAAGATTGCTGGTCATAATAATTAACATCATTAAACATACGATGGTCAGCAACCTGACTTCCTCTAGCATGACCAAATAACCAAGTCAAACTATCAGAAAAGTTTTTGTTATTATCCATATCCATGAAAACAGTTCCCATCAAAGGTTCATTAGCACCTTCAAAAGTCTTATCAAGATAAGTTTCATTATCTGTGGTTTGAACAATCGGCTCATCCAGTTGTGTCCCTGGTGCATAAATATAACCAATTGTATCAGCATTAGTTGCTTTTAAACCAGTAAACTTATTATTTAAATATTCTTTTTCCTCTGAGCTAACTGTATAGCCTGTTTGTTGTGTCTGCTGCCTTGTTTCTTGTGAAGAAGTACCAGAAGAGGATGGAGCCTTTGTCTGCGTTCCACACCCGACTAGAGTTAGCATCATTATAACCCCAAACAATATTCTCAGCCACTGCTTATTAAATAAACTTTTTTTCCTCATTACTTTTTCCCTTCATCTCTACTAAATATACTAAAAGAGTTGCCTAAAAATAGGCAACCCTTCTTCTCCTAAAAACAAGTTATCATTAGTTTACCGCACTTGTTTTTGGAAGAGTTTTTTGTCCTTGTACTGTATCAGCTTTTTCAACTGATTTAGCCACTGGCTTAGCTGATGGCTCAACTATTTCTTTATCAGTTACGGAATTACCATAAACATAACCATTGCCATTTTCATCAATTCCACCTTTTAAATTGGTATCTTGCGCAATTGGAGCTGTTGCTGGCTTAGCGATGATAGTCGCTTCTCCGTTTTCATCCAACACAGGATTGCCGTTCTCATCTTTCAGAACATCGTAAATCAAATCAGATGTTTGTGACGGCGCGGTCACAGAATCTCCTTTTTGAGTGATTTCAACTGTTCCATCTGCTAGGAATTGATCAATATTTAATTCAGGTTTTTCAGGTGCAGTAACACCTCCAAGAGCAACGTGATCCTCTGTATTCACAGTTGTTCCATTGTCAAGTGCAAATGCTGGTATGGCTACTGCTACAAGAAGAGCTGTCGCTGAAAGTGAAACAAAAAATTTTTTTATCATCAAAAATCTCCTTTTCATTTCATTTAGGAAAGCGTTTTACTCCTTTAGGCAATTTTATTTTAACACAATGTTCGTTTTATGACAATTTTTTTAGAATGTTTTTTTATTTTTTTTGATTTCTTTTGTGATAAAATAGAGAGCATGAGTACCGTATCGTTAACACTAAAAGCAAAGGAAATTGCTTTACTCACACAAAAACTTTCCTCCTATGCTATACCAAATCGTCACACTTCTGCTGTCTTCACCGCAAAAGCACAGGGGCAGATGGTAACTTTGTATCAGTCAGGAAAATTAGTGATTCAAGGAAATCAAGCTGAAGAACTAGCTGAAACGTTAGGATTAGTAACTCCTAGTCCCAAACTTTCATTAAAGCAAAATGTCCCCCTCATCGGAACTGATGAGGTTGGAAACGGTAGTTACTTTGGTGGGATTGCTGTTGTGGCAAGCTTTGTTGAGCCTAGCCAACACGCTTTTTTAAAAAAATTAGGGGTTGGAGATTCTAAAGGACTAACAGATCAAAAAATTCGACAACTTGCACCTGTTTTAAAGGAAAAAATCGCTCACCGTGCTTTGCTATTATCTCCACAAAAATATAATCAAGTTGTTGGAGAAGGGAAAATGCACAATGCTGTGTCTGTTAAGGTAGCTTTACATAATCAAGCTATCTATCTCCTTATGAAAGACGGTATAGAGCCTAAACGCATTGTAGTTGATGCTTTTACAACCGCTAAAAATTATGCTAAATATGTAAAATACGAGCAACACCAAGTCTCTATGCCCATTGATTTGATCCAAAAAGCAGAAAATCAATTCCTTGCTGTCGCAGTAAGCTCGATCATTGCTAGAAACTTATTTTTAGAAAACCTTGAGCAATTGGGACAAGACCTTCATCTCACTCTTCCTAGTGGTGCTGGACAAGCATCTGATATGGTAGCAAGCCAAATCATCAAACAATACGGCATAGAAACTCTCTCTCATCTTGCAAAGCTGCACTTTGCAAATACAAAAAAAGCACTAAAACGATTGGAATAACCTTATGACATTCTCTTTTAAATCTTTTCTTAAAGAATGGGGAAGTTTCATCCTCATCTTATCACTGTTCACACTTTCTCGTCTTTTTATTTGGTTCCCTGTAAAAGTCGATGGGCATTCTATGGATCCTACTCTTGCTGATAGCCAACGACTCTTAGTCATCAAAACTGCTAAAATCGAGCGCTTTGACATTGTTGTCGCCAAGGAAGGTGATAAAAACATTGTCAAACGTGTTATTGGAATGCCAGGAGATACGATCAGTTATAATAATGACGTTCTAAGTGTTAATGGTAAGGTTGTTGAAGAAAGCTATCTTAAGGACTACCAAGCTGCTTATAAAAAAGATAAACTCCAATCAACTTATAGTTATAATAGCTACTTCCAAGAATTAGCACAGAATTCTAGCGCCTTTACCACCGATAGCTCTGGTCAAGCAAGTTTCACTGTCACTGTTCCTGAAGGGCAATATTATCTCCTAGGGGATGACCGCATCGTTTCTAAGGACAGTAGAGCAGTGGGAACCTTTGCAAAAGATACCATTATTGGTGAAGCAAAATTTAGAATTTGGCCCGTCTGGCCAATCAGCAATTTAGGAAGCATCGACTAATGATCATTGCTACAAAGTGAGACAAGTACCCTCTTAACATTTGGGAATTGTCCCACTTTTTTAATATAAGGAAAACATTATGGCATATTATTTCTCAGGTACTATTGAACGCGTTATTTTTGAAAACGCCAGTAACTACTTTAAAATTTTACTACTTGACATCGAAGAAACTGATGCTGATTTTTCTGACTTTGAAATCATTGTGACAGGAACCATTGCAGATGTCATTGAAGGAGAGAACTATACCTTTTGGGGAGATCTTATCCAACATCCAAGGTATGGCGAACAACTCAAGGTCAGTCGCTATGAAAAAGCAAGACCCACTGCTTCTGGCTTGGTAAAGTATTTTTCAAGCGAGCAATTTAAAGGAATCGGTAAAAAAACCGCTGAGCGCATCGTGGAGCTTTATGGTGAGCAGCCTATTGACGCTATCCTAGAAGATCCTAGCCATCTTTCCACCATCTCAGGACTATCTAAAGCTAACCGCGACAACTTCCTTGCCAAGTTAAGACTAAATTATGGCGCCGAGCAGATCTTATCAAAATTAGCAGAATTAGGACTATCAAACAAACTCGCCCTACAAGTTTTTGAAACCTACAAGGAACAAACGCTTGACATTATCAATAACGAACCTTATCGACTTGTAGAAGATATTAAAGGGATTGGCTTTGCTATTGCAGACCAATTGGCCGAACAATTAGGAATTGCTAGCGATGCTCCCCAACGTTTTCGTGCTGGACTGGTTCATAGCCTGACCGAGCTATCTATTGAACGAGGAGATACTTACGTTGAGGCACGAGACTTATTAGAGGCCAGTCTAACTCTACTTGAAAAGGCAAGACCTATTGAGCTTGATCCTAGCCTTGTCGCCAACGAATTAAGCCAGCTTTTAGTGGAAGAAAAAGTTGCCAATGAAGGGACTAAGATTTTCGAAAATACCCTCTACCACTCTGAAAAGGGGATTCATAAACACATCAAACGTCTGCTTGAGCAAAATAATCAGCATACCTTCAAAAAAGAAGCTATCAGTCAGGTCATCCAAAAAGTTGAAAAAAATCTAGGTATCCAGTATGACAGTACCCAAAAAGAAGCTATCCACCAAGCTGTCACTAGCCCATTTTTTATCCTAACAGGTGGTCCTGGTACTGGAAAAACCACAGTTATTAATGGCATTATTTCAGTTTATGCTGACTTACATGGGATTGATTTACATAAAAATAATCTTCCCATCATCCTTGCAGCTCCTACTGGGAGAGCTAGCCGTCGGATGAACGAGTTAACAGGGCTTCCTAGTGCCACCATCCATAGACACCTTGGGTTAACAGGGGATCAAGAAGACTACCAAGGCTTAGAGGACTACTTGGATTGTGATCTTATCATCATTGATGAGTTTTCGATGGTGGATACTTGGTTGGCCTATAAACTATTCACCTCCATCTCCAGCCACACACAAGTCATTATTGTTGGAGACGCAGATCAGCTACCTTCTGTTGGGCCTGGACAAGTTTTAGCTGATTTTTTAAAAATTGCAGAGCTGCCACAAGTCGCTCTCACTAAAATCTTTAGACAATCTGATGATTCTACTATTGTAGCCTTAGCTAGCCAAATTCGACAAGGGAGCATTCCTCCTGATTTTACTGAAAAAAAAGCAGACCGTAGCTATTTTGAAGCACAGGCCAATCATATTTCTCAAATGGTAACTAGAATTGTTGCTGCAGCTATTAAAAGTGGCATTGATCCACAGGAAATCCAGATTTTAGCCCCTATGTATCGTGGCGATGCTGGTATTGATAAACTTAACCAACTCCTACAAGATTTGTTAAACCCACTTGATGACCAACTAAGTTTTTCTTTCAATGACATCAGCTTTAGGAAAGCAGATAAGGTCTTACACCTTATTAACGATGCTGAAAATAATGTTTTTAATGGCGATATTGGCTACATCACCGATCTGATTCCCGCAAAATATACCGAATCCAAACAAGATGAGCTCATCATTAATTTCGATGGTGCTGAGGTCACTTACCCTCGTAATGAGTGGGCAAAAATAACTCTAGCTTATGCTATGAGTATCCATAAGTCACAAGGGAGTGAATTTCAAGTGGTTATCTTACCCATTACTCGATCTAGTGGTCGCATGCTCCAAAGAAACCTGATTTATACCGCCATCACTCGTTCCAAAAGTAAACTGATTCTATTAGGAGAATACACAGCTTTTGATTATGCTATCAAAAATGAAGGGGCCAAACGTCACACCTACCTTGTTGAACGTTTTCTAGGAACAGAACCACTTTCAGAAAAAAACACTAAACAAGACCAAAACGCTCCTCTAAATAAGGATAGCGAACAGTATCGCCTGACAGAAGCTAATTTTCTATCTATTGACCCCATGATTGGCTTGACGGATGAAGATATTCTGCAATTTTTTAAAAAAATTTCGTAGCATATAGACACTTGGATTAAAAAGTTTTATAATGATGGTGTCATCCATCTTAATTATCTTAATTTTTAGGAGGTTATGCTATGTTATCAAAAGAAAAGTTAAAACAAAGTCTTGCTAGTAGCAATACTGCCGTCCTCATTCTGAATATCATCTTTCTCATTTTTGGATTATTTGGTGTTTTAGGACTTGTTACACTTGCTATGAACCTTGAAGAGTTTATCAAACAAGTGCCTGATCAAGAAGCAGTCTATCGCGCTAGCTTGACTCCGCTAGCTATTTTAGGAGTTGTTGTCAGTGTCACTATCACAGGAACCATTGTTATTTTATCCTGGTTAAACCGCAAACGTATCAAAAATAATCAACCTTCTAAACTCCCTTACTATCTTGGGGCAGCTCTTCAACTCTATACTAGTTTGACCAATATCTTCAGTCTCTTTTTAACAAAAGCTAGTACAGGAATTTTACTAGGACTTGGAATCAACTTAGCCCTGCTTGCCCTCTATGTTTTTGTGCTTTACAAAATCAATCAACTCGAAAAAGCAATTGCTGAATCTTAAAGCAATCATTTAAAATAAGCTCCATGAGTCAAAGCTCATGGAGCTTATTCTTTTTAAAGATTATCATCCCTAAATTTTTAACTTTATAAGGGCTTAAAAAAACACCCATCTTGACTCAATTTTCCCTTCAACATAATAAAAACGATATCAAGTAACCCCCTCACAACATCCTATCTGCAAATAAAAAAGATAATTCCATAATAGAACTATCTTTTTCCTCAATTTTATGCAAATACAGAAATACGTTCTTTGCTGTAGCCACCTTTTTCAGCAATATCAACCAAAGCCACCGCATAGTCGGCATAACTGATATAGCTTTCACCTTCGTCATTGACTTGGAAAACCTCACCAGCAAGGGTATAGGTACCTGTCTTTGGACCTTCCGCATCAAAATCGGCTGCTGGACTGATGTAGGTCCAATTGACGGCTGTCGCCCGACGATAAATCTCAAGACCTGCTCCCATCGCCTCAGCAATTGGTAGGTATTCTTCAGGGAAATCTGGCGCATCCTTAAGCATAGCTGTCTGGCTCTCATCTAGATAAAGGCTACCTGCACCACCAACCACCAAGAGACGAGTTGGACTATCTGCAAGGATGGTCGCTAGATGCTCTGCTAGGCGACTGTGATCTGGTAGCGTTTCTGGTGTCCAAGAACCAAAGGCATTAACCACCACATCAAATCCTACCAAGTCTTCCTTGGTCAAATTAAAAGCATCTTTTTGAAGAACATCTTCAGCTGCACTCTTGTTTTCAGAACGGACAATGGCCGTCACCTGATGACCACGTTCTACTGCTTCCTTAGCAATAGCTTGACCTGCTTGACCGTTGGCTGCGATAATAGCTAATTTCATGTTGATACCTCACTTGTTTCGTTGTAATATTTTTGTTTACAATGATAGTATAACCTTAGTATGTTGTAATGTCAAATGTTACAACTTGAAAGTTAAAAAAAGAGGCAAAAAGCTCAACGCCACTTCTCAGAGTTCGTGTCAACATATCAGCGCAGTGGTTGATTGGCAGATTTGTTCGTGCTTTACACTCCAAATCTGGCCTTTACGACTGTTGCGAACGGAGTTCGCCTTATTTCCAACCTCCGACAGTCACTACTCTGACTGTCGGAGCTATGCGGGGGTGGGAGTAAAATAGTCCAGTGGACTATTTTAGCCCGAGCCTACTATTTGGAAGTGAGGGGAACTCTTTTTGTTCAACCGAGTTCTTTCCCACTCCCTTTCTTGAAAATATGGCTACAATTCTGCCAATAAATCAGCAATGGTCGTCCTTCCCAACTCTCTTTCCAGAGCCGACTGGGCATTCTCTAGACGATGATCCAGTAAAGGATGAATATTACGACCTACCTGACAGTTTGGATTGGGCTGCTCATGAAAGCCGAAGAGTTGTCCCTTTTCGCCAAACAACTCTACAGCCTGATAGACCTGTAAGAGAGTCATCTGGTCTGGAGCCTTTGCCAAGCGGGCACCTCCGACCCCACGCGCCACCTGAACCAGACCTGCCTCTTTGAGCTGAGCTAAAATATTTCGGATAATGACAGGATTGACACCCACACTGCCAGCAATGCTGGTACTGGTCTGTTTTTCCTTTTCTCCCTCCAAGGCCAGTAAGACCAAAATATGACTGGCTATGGTAAATCTACTTGAAATTTGCATCTTTTCTCCTTTTTTTCAGTCTAACACAGACCCTATCAGAACTCAAGTCTGAAAATTAGTGACCGTCACCCCTAACAAGCGAATGCCTTTTTCAGCCTGTCCTATCTCTTCAAATAATTGACGAACTTCTCTTTCAATTACTTCCGATTGATCAGTGTGTTCATCCAAACTATGACGTTTTGTCAAGGTCGAAAAGTCACCATAACGAAGCTTTAACACAATGGTTCGTCCTTTTTTCTCATTTCTTTCTAAACTAGCTGCTACTCGTTGACAAAGGCTAATCAGCTCTTTTAGCACATCCTCATCACGATAGAGCAGTTTACGATAAGTTCGCTCCTTACCGATGGACTTACGAACGCGGTTGGCTTTTACTGGACTATTTGAAATACCTCTTGCTTTACGATACAAATCATAGCCAAATCGACCAAATTTATCAATCAAAACCATTTCAGGCACATCTAACAAATCCTTCCCTGTAAAAACTCCCATCTCATGCAGGCGTTCCACCGTTTTCTTACCCACACCGTGAAATTTTTCAACAGGTAACGATGATAAGACACTGACAGCATCTTCTGGTAAAATCACCGTCAAACCATGCGGCTTTTCCATATCCGAAGCAATTTTTGCCAAGAATTTATTGTAGGAAATACCTGCAGATGCTGTGAGATGCAACTCATTCCAAATATCATGTTGGATTAACATAGCAACCTTTACCGCTGAGCTTAAGCCTAACTTATTTTCTGTCACATCTAGATAAGCCTCATCAATGGACATAGGCTCTACTAAGTCTGTGTAGCGATGAAAAATCTCCCTGACCTGTCGCCCCACTGTCTGATATTTTTCATAATTTCCAGAAATAAAAATAGCTTGTGGACAACGTTCATAAGCTTCTTTTGAAGACATGGCCGAATGAATCCCAAATTTTCTAGCTTCATAGTTGGCTGTTGAGACAACCCCTCTTCCACCAGTTAGACGGGGATCTGCACCAATGACCAGAGGTTTCCCCTTCAACACAGGATTATCTCGCTCTTCAACAGAGGCAAAAAAGGCATCCATATCAATGTGAATGATTTTTCGTGAGGTATCATTGATTAGAGGAAAAATTAACATCGCAAAATTACCACTCTCTATTATCTGAATTATCCCTACAAATTAGAGTAAATATAATACAGTTAGCCATTTTTAAGAATCTGTATTATAAAAGATTTTCTTTAAAATCACTTTTTTTAGTTGTGAAAGCGTTTACTGTATGATATTATATATAGGTAAGTATAACACAGATTGTGTTTTTAAGTATTGAAGGAGAGTCTTACTATGGCAACTGTAAAAACAAACACTGATGTTTTTGAAAAAGCTTGGGAAGGTTTTAAAGGAACCGATTGGCGTGACAAAGCTAGTGTAACACGTTTTGTACAAGCAAACTACACACCGTATGATGGTGATGAAAGCTTCCTTGCTGGACCAACTGAACGTTCTCTTCACATTAAAAAAATTATTGAAGAAACAAAAGCAGGTTACGAAGCAACTCGTTTCCCTATGGATGTCGATCGTGCAACATCTATTGCTGATATTCCAGCAGGGTTCATTGATAAAGATAATGAATTGATTTTTGGGATCCAAAATGATGAGTTGTTCAAATTAAACTTCATGCCAAAAGGCGGTATTCGTATGGCTGAGACAACACTCATCGAAAACGGATATGAGCCTGATCCTGTTCTTCATGAAATTTATACAAAACACGCTACAACAGTTAATGACGGTATCTTCCGTGCCTACACTGCTGATATCCGCCGTGCGCGTCACTCTCACCACGTTTCTGGTCTTCCAGATGCTTACTCACGCGGCCGTATCATTGGGATGTATGCCCGTCTTGCCCTTTATGGTGCAGACTACTTGATGCAAGAAAAAGTAAATGATTGGAATGCTATCACTGAAATTGATGAAGAAACTATTCGTCTTCGTGAAGAAATCAATATGCAGTATCAAGCTCTTCAACAAGTGGTTCAACTTGGTGATAACTATGGCGTTGATGTGCGTAAACCAGCTATGAACACCAAAGAAGCTATCCAATGGACAAACATTGCTTTCATGGCTGTAGCTCGTGTCATTAATGGTGCTGCAACTTCTCTCGGTCGTGTTCCAATTGTTCTTGACATCTATGCTGAACGTGACTTGGCTCGCGGTACATTTACTGAATCTGAAATCCAAGAATTTGTTGATGACTTCGTATTGAAACTTCGTACAGTGAAATTTGCTCGTACAAAAGCTTTTGATGAAATCTACTCTGGTGACCCTACTTTCTTGACAACATCTATGGCAGGTATGGGTAATGATGGCCGTCACCGTGTTACTAAAATGGACTACCGTTTCTTGAACACTCTTGACAACATCGGCAACTCTCCAGAGCCAAACTTGACAGTTCTTTGGTCTGACCAATTACCATATTCATTCCGTCGTTACTGTATGGCAATGAGCCACAAACACTCTTCTATCCAATATGAAGGGGTAACAACTATGGCTAAAGATGGCTATGGTGAAATGTCATGTATCTCTTGCTGTGTGTCACCACTTGACCCAGAAAGCGAAGAAAAACGCCACAATATCCAATACTTCGGTGCGCGTGTCAACGTTTTGAAAGCTCTTCTTTCAAGCTGGAACAACGGTTACGATGATGTCCACAAAGACTACAAAGTATTTGACGGAGTTGAGCCAAATACTTCTGAAATCTTCGATTATGACCAAGTCATTGCAAACTTTGAAAAAGCCCTTGACTGGTTGACAGATACCTATGTAGATGCTATGAACATCATCCACTACATGACAGATAAGTACAACTATGAAGCTGTTCAAATGGCCTTCTTGCCAACTCACCTACGCGCTAACATGGGATTCGGTATCTGTGGATTTGCAAATACTGTTGACTCTTTATCAGCAATCAAGTACGCACAAGTTAAACCAATTCGTGATGAAGATGGTTTCATCTACGACTATGAAGTAACTGGCGACTTCCCACGCTATGGTGAAGACGATGACCGTGTAGATGACATTGCGAAATGGCTCATGGAAGCTTTCTTCACTCGTTTGAACAAACACAAACTTTACAAAAATGCTGAAGCAACTGTGTCTATCTTGACTATTACATCAAACGTTGCTTACTCTAAACAAACAGCTAACTCACCAGTTCACCGTGGTGTCTTCCTTAATGAAGATGGCTCTGTTAACACCTCTAAAGTAGAATTCTTCCCACCAGGTGCTAACCCAACTTCTAAATCTCGTGGTGGTTGGTTACAAAACTTGAACTCCTTGTCTAAACTTGAATTTGCTCATGCCAATGATGGTATTTCATTGACAACACAAGTTTCTCCACGTGCTCTTGGTAAAACATTCGATGAACAAGTTGATAACTTAGTCACTATTCTTGATGGCTACTTTGAAAATGGTGGTCAGCACGTTAACCTAAACGTTATGGACTTAAACGATGTTTACGAAAAAATCATGGCTGGTGAAGATGTTATCGTACGTATCTCTGGATACTGTGTTAACACTAAATACCTTACAAAAGAACAAAAAACTGAATTGACACAACGTGTCTTCCACGAAGTTCTTTCAATGGATGATCACGCTGCCGAAGTATCAGGAAGCTAATAATAAAAAATAAAAGAGTTTGGATTCAAACTCTTTTATTTTTTTATTTGATCAAGCTTTCCTAGACCTAGCAAAGACTCTTTTATCACTCTGATTAATTGATCTCGATCAAGAATCCACTGGGCTCTATCATCTTTTTCATAGGTACGATTGGATAAAAAAATGACTGCTTGTTGAGCCTTAGGATGAAACATGATAAATGTCCCTGTGTAACCCGTATGCAAAAGCCACTCATCTTGCAAATCCCAAGCTATCCCTCTTGTTTTAAGATCATTAGAGTACGATTGAGACCAATCTATCGAAAAATCATGGTTTAAATAGTAATTTAGAAATGTTTCTAAATCTTTTAACGTCGAAAATAAACCTGCACTTCCTGTATGATTCCCTAAAACTTGCGCCTTAGGATCATGCACTTGACCTGCGGTCTGATGTTTAGTGGTGGGAACAGCATCCCAAACAGGTCCAAATGAAGTCTGTAACATTCCAAGAGGACAAAAAATATGATCATCAAAAATCTGATCCAAGTCCTGTTGAAACAGCTCCTCTAGCATAAAACCCAGTAAAATGAAGTTAACATCAGTGTAATGAAATGACCTATCCTTTTTCAACTTCAGATGGTTCATGGCTTCCTTTAACCCCTTAAAATCCAGATGATCACGATTAGGGATATAAGGATCCAAACCACTGGTATGAGTTAAAAGCTGACGCAGAGTGACTTTGTCTTCTTGAAAATCAGGGTAATAACATCTCAGAGTATCATCTAAATGGATTTTTCCTATCTGCAATAACTGTAAACAGATAGTCCCCACACCGATAACCTTACTCACACTGGCCAAATCATAGCTAAGACTGGCTTTCGTTGGCTTACCTGGCTCACTTTCTCCAAAATAAAATTCTTGCCATTTTCCATTATTAAAAAGGGCTAGACTAGCCCCTAAATAAATACGATCTTGAATCTGTTCTTGAATTTTTTCTTTTATTTTATCCATATTATTTTACAAACCAAAGTTCGATACGACTGAGATCTGAAATCACAAGAATTTTTTCAGCACGATCCAGATACACTTCTAGTCCTTTAGCTTCAAAATAAGTCTTAAGCTGCGATAAGTCTGTATCAGGATTAACTTTAAATTCCAAGACTTCCAAATCCCAAGTGACATTCGGCTCAACTTGGAGGTCACATCCTTCTTCTACCACAAAGGACAAATTTAAGGGAAGGGCATCCCCAAATAAATCTTGATAAAAGTCTTGAGCATCTTTAGAGGGAACTCGTAATACTATCTCTTGAATCACAAAATCACTCAAACCCCAATCCTCAGTATGAGATTGAAAATCAGCTGTTTCAATCTCTACCAATGTGGACAAGTCATCCTCAGCATGCAGCAAAAAACGATCCTGCTCTGGAGAGGTGGCTTCAAAAGCAAAACCATTTTCTCCCCTATACAGCTTGTCATAGTCCACTCCTTTGGCTAGGAGGTTTTCAATATCTGCTGCTTGATGGTATTTCACTACTATCTGCTTCAATTTTTTCTTTCCATCACGAACACGGCGAGTTCGCATAGATGGTGATTCTTCAATAATAAATTTAATCGTCTGATCCTCTTTACTAGAAAAAAGAGCCAAACCATTTTCTTCAGAATGTAAGTTAAAACCTAGGGTCTCACGATAAAAAGCACTGTTTTTATCCTTATTATTCACTCGAATAAAAGGCAGGCTAAATACCATATTCTTAAATAATGTCATAATTCCTCCAACCCTATTATTTTAAAAAAATTTTTTTATTTTGACAAATAATTATATGGAAATTAGTCAGAATTTTTCATTATCTAACTAAGATCAACTATCTCACATTTATAAAAAAACCACATCCTAATAGGATGTGGTTTCACGAACGATTAGTTCATATAAAGATATTTAAATAGAGCTACAGCAAGGATTGATGCCAAGATAGGAGCAACAACTGGTACCCATGCGTACCACCATTTTGAATCAGCTTTAGCTTGTCCAAGAACTGTTTTTGGTAAGAAGTGGTGAGCAAGACGAGGACCAAGGTCACGTGCTGGGTTAAGCGCTGGACCAGTAGGACCACCTAATGCCGCAACAAGAGCCATAACAAGGAAACCAAGTGCAATGTGAGCTGAGGCAAGTGAACCTGTTACAAATGGAGCCACTTGAGTTTCAGCAGTTGTTTGATCATAGCCATTTGCAACAAGGCGACCAACTAGCTCTGCACCAAAGAAGTTTTTCGTAAGAGCAAGTGCGCCAAAGAATAGAACGAATGAGCCTGCAAACTCGTTGAGGAAACCATTAATCCATGATGCTTTGTGGCTTTCTTTAGTACCATCATCAAGAGCTGAGATAGTAGAGAATGAGCCTAAGATATGATTTGAATTTTCAGTTTTTAAGAAGTAAGGTTTGTAAACTGTTACCACCACTAATTGACCAAAGATCGCTCCCAATACTTGAGCTACAATATATGGTGCAACGTGTTCCCAAGGGAAGAGTCCTGAAACTGCCAAACCAAGTGTGAAGGCAGGGTTGATGTGGTTACCTGAAACGTTACCAAACATCATAGCCGGCATCATTACTGCCAAACCATAACCAATAGCAATAACAACCCAACCACTGTTATTTCCTTTTGTCCCTTTAAGGTCTACGTTAGCAACTGCACCGTTACCAATAATAAGCAAGAGTGCCGTTGCAATAAACTCAGTAATGTACTTTAAAGTCCATGTGATATCCATGTTGTGTCTGAATTCCTTTCAAAATTGTAAATATTTTTAGACATCTAACATTCTATCAAGTATAATGGATAAAGTAAAGCACTTCTTAAAATAAAAACGCTTACTTATGAGGTTTCCCTATGAAATTTAACCAATACAGTTATATTCCAACAACGATGGAAAAGGCACTTAGCGAATTAACGCATCTTGGCTTTCCACTTTCTTTAGCTCTCACACCTAAAGAAAATTTAACAGGCTTTCTAAAACGTCTTTTTTTTAATTACCCTGAAAGTGACGAGGTTTTAAAAGATTGGATTGCGGATGAACAGACAGACTTACTTGATTTTTTACAGTCTGATCAAGCTCTTAGCCCTGAAATCTTTTACACTATTGCCTTACAGGCACTTGAGTTTGTTCCTAATTTCGATTTTAGTGATGCAGGACGTTTTGTTCAGGATTGTCAATTTCCTATCTTATATGATGAAGCTAACCTCATTTTAAATCTCTATCAATTATTAACTTGCCGAACAAAGTCAGGTAATAGCTTAATCGATAAACTTGTCAGCACAGGCTTGATACAGGCAGATAATACCTACCATTTTTTTAATGGAAAAAGTCTAGCTACTTTTGATACCTCTCATCTCATTCGGGAAGTTGTCTATGTCGAAACACCCCTTGATACGCAAAATAAAGGACAGCATGATCTTGTACGAGTCCGTATTATTCGCCCAAGAACATCCCATCAATTACCAGTTATCATGACCCAAAGTCCTTATAATGAAGGCATCAATGACAAAGCATCCGATGATAAACTTTATCAAATGGAGGGTGAGCTCACTGTCAAACCTCCACATACGATCTCTGTTGAAGATAAGGAACTAGCCTTTGCACAAATCCCTAAAACGCCCGTTCCAGAAGCAGAGCAACTCGAAACGTTTAGTCATATCCGTAGTTACACCTTAAATGATTATATGCTAGCTAGAGGATTTGCTTCTATCTACGTCTCTGGAATTGGAACTTTAGGTTCTGATGGGTTTATGACATCTGGAGATTACCAACAAGTTGCAAGTTATCAAGCAGTTATCGATTGGTTAAACGGCAGAGCAAATGCTTATAGCAGCCGTAAACGTAGTCAAAAGGTCACCGCTCACTGGGCTTCTGGCTTGGTGGCTACTAGCGGAATTTCTTATCTAGGAACCTTATCCACAGGACTGGCTACTACTGGTGTTGAGGGCTTAAAAGTCATTATTGCAGAAGCTGGAATTAGCTCTTGGTATGACTACTATCGTGAAAATGGTTTGGTGTGTAGCCCTGGAGGCTATCCTGGTGAGGATCTAGATGTCCTTACAGAACTGACCTACTCTCGTAATCTACTTGCTGGAGATTACCTTAAAAACAACGCCCTTTATCAAACACAACTAGATCAACAGTCCCAGTCTCTTGATAGACTATCTGGCGATTATAATCAATTTTGGCATGATCGTAACTATCTCATCCATGCCAACAAAGTGAGCTGTGAGGTCATTTACACCCACGGTTTGCAAGATTGGAACGTGAAACCAGGACAGGTCTATCATATCTTGCAGGCGCTTCCTGATACTGTAAAAAAACATGTCTTTTTGCATCAAGGGGCCCATGTTTATATGAACAATTGGCAGTCCATTGATTTTAGAGAAACCATAAATGCACTTTTGTGTGATCGCATCCTAGATAGCGGGACACATTTTAAATTGCCTACTGTTATTTGGCAAGACAATAACCTTGAACAAACATGGCGAAACTTAGAAACATTTGGAAGCTCCCATAACAAGCGTCTTAGCCTTGGACAAGAAGAAAAAACCATCCCTAATGCCTATACTCAAGATGATTTTGAACGTTATGGTAAAAACTTTCATCACTTTAAAGCTGATCTGTTTAGCCAAAAAACTAAGGCAGTGACGATCGATTTCCCTATCAAACAGGATTTATGGATCAATGGTCCAATCAAACTAAACCTTCGCCTAAAATCCTCTACCAATAAAGGCATCCTCTCTGCCCAGATACTAGATCATACCACCAAAAAAGGTTTTGGAGACAATCCTCGCCCTCTATTTGCTCAAAGCCTAGATAATGGTGTCAACTTTTCACGTGAAAACCTAGTGGAACTTCCCTTTGCAAGGCAAGATAAGCGCGTGGTCACAAAAGGATTTTTAAACTTGCAAAATCGCACTCATTTGCTAAAAGTAGAGCCTGTTGTTCCAAATGAATGGATGTCCATTGAACTTTCTTTACAACCTACTATTTATCAATTTTTAGCTGGTGATACCTTGCGCTTAGTTCTTTATACAACAGATTTTGAACACACCATACGTGATAATACCGACTATCATTTAACAGTAGATTTGGCACAGTCAACAATAAACTTACCAGTTCAACCAAATACAAACTAATTAGATTAGATAGTCATACTAATGAAAATCAAAAAAGCTCTTCTTATAAATTTTATAAGAGGAGCTTTTTTTTGAACTGAGAGCATACTTTCTATAGACTACTCTGTCACTTCAAAGAGGAGCATTTTATAATTGATGCCACTCCATAAGATCTGATGACAGCACATCATATTGATTGACTTTTGCTTGAAGCTCTTCCCAAGTGTAAGACTTTCCTGACTCATCTTGAATTTGTTCATTTGATTTTTTTAAATTTTTATAGGTGATCATCACATCTTTGGAAACAGCCGTGCCAGAAGTGCTAAAGCTATAATGTTCATAAACGCCAGTATCATAACCACCAGAGCCTCTTAACCAGAAGCTGCCATCTGTCATTGGCACTATCTGAGTGCGGTAACCTGTCCCATTAAATAAAGTGACAATTTCCTTATCTTTTAGAGTAAAGACCCCATATATCGTTCGCTCCCAGGATGCTAGTTTGTCAAAAGTTGTACTGCCACTAGAAAAGTCTGTCCTCTTCCCAGTAAGAATAAATTCCTTGGTTCCATTGTTGTCAAAATCATATAGAGCATAATATAACTCGTTTGCTTGTAAAGCTTCTGGGCTATAGAATTTGAGACCGTCAAAACTTTTTGTAGATAACATGGTACGGTTATCATCTATGACTTGTTGATAGTCTGCAACCGTTCCACCTGATACACTTGTTGATGTTGTATTAGATTTGGTGGTCAGAGCTTCCACCTGTTTCTTAATCGAATAATCTGAGTTTTCCACATTTTCATAGTCAGCTTGACGGTAGAAAAGCTCATCAGATGGTCCTGAGAAGATCACTCTGTCATAATCGGGGTGAGTTTTTAGGTCAGCACTGGCTTGTACTGAGTAGATACTGGCTTCTACTCCCTTTGGAACAATTCTTATCGTGGCATCGCCTGCTCTAGGTGTACCACTTCTTGTTAATACGAGCTCACCATTTTTCTCTGAAATCTGATATTCTTTCAGATTGATGGTCAACTCTTGAGCCGTATCCTTATAAACAGATTGCCACAAGCCCGATAAGCTAGAAGCGTCTCCTGCTTGAAGCGCAGCAATATCTATTCCTTTTTTAGCCGCATCTGAGGACGAGGAGGCAGTTGATGTTTGTGTACTTGTGCTACTTTCTTCTGTTTGAGAAGTTGAGGTGCTCACTTCCGTTGACACTGTCGATGGTTGCGGTTTACTAGGAGGACTTACTACAAGATAGATTATCCCTAAAACAACAAGAACTCCAATCCCTATTAAGCCCATCTGCCATTTGGAAAATGATGCTTTAGGAGAAAGTAGCGAGGCTTCCCCACGTCTCACGGCATCCTGTAATTCTGCTGGCGTGGGTTTTCTACCATTGATGGCTTCAAAATAGCTTATCCATTCTTTTTCAGTCATAACAATCTCCTTAAACTCTTTCATAAATCCTCATTTTTTACTAAACTTTTCAAGGATTCTACCAAATTTTTAACTTTTTAACAAGCAACACTACAATTTCCACTTGATAAATACTGAGATAGTTGAGTTATGTTCTAAACATGGTATAATAACTAAGAAAGAAAAAGTCGCTTCTGCCTTTGAAAATTTTTAACAATAAGGCAAAATAGGGCAACAAAAATTCAACAAGAGGGTCTAACCCCTTGCTATGAAAGGAATCTTAAAAATCTTATGATGAATATGCAAAACATGATGAAGCAAGCACAGAAGCTTCAAAAACAAATGGAAAAAGCACAAGCTGACTTAGCGGCAACAACCTTTATAGGAAAATCTGCGCAAGATTTGGTTACAGCCAACTTCACTGGAGACAAAAAATTAGTTTCCATCAATTTCAAAGAAGCCGTTGTTGATCCTGATGATCTTGAAACACTTGAAGATATGACGGCACAAGCTATCAATGATGCCCTTAGTCAGATTGATGACGCTACCAAAAAGTCTCTCGGAGCTTTTGCTGGAAAACTACCCTTTTAAATGACCTTAAAAACTCCCATAGAGATAGCAAGTGCTAACCTTTATGGGAGTTTTAATACCGATATTAAAAAGGAGATATTATGAAAAAGAGTTTTAGTCGTTTTAGGACAGAATTTATTGCCATCTTGGTCCTTGCCTTATGTATCTCAGGAATGCAATTTCAATTTTCCAGTTTATCGAAATTAGCCCTTCCTGCCAAAGATTTTCCCTTATTTTTATTGGCTTGTGGCTTATTGGTACTTTATCTGATTCCCTTTATCTTTTTAACCAACTACCTCAAAAAACGTTTTCACATTCCTCAACCGATAATCATCAGCAGCTGGCTCTTTGGCTTGCTCATACCAGCAAATATTGGATCATTGGGCAATGATGGTCTCTCTTATATCCTCCTAACTTTAGACCCTAAACGCCATATTTTAAATGACTGGGGAGCTTCTCTAACAGCGCCTTTTGCAGAAGAGATTGGAAAAGGATTAGTTGTATTGCTAGTATTCTTGCTCTTTAGAAAGTTATCCCTAAAGTCAGGGCTAGTCGTCGGGATGATTGCTGGTATGGGATTTCAGCTCTCTGAAGACATTTACTACCTCTCTCAAGCAGCGATTAACAAAGAGCAAAATGTTTTCTCTATGGCCTTCGAACGCATCGCCTCATCTGGCGTCAGCCACTGGGTCTTTACGGCTATCTTTTCACTGGGCCTCCTTGCTCTTGTCTCAAAAAGCAACCTCATTTCTAAACAAAAAGCTATCCTTTTTCTCTTAGCGCCTGTAGCCCTTCACTTCCTGTGGAACTCTCCACTTGATTTTACAGGTATTGAAACTTTTTATGGGACGTTAAACTGGATAGTTTTACTACTAGCCTTCAAAACAGTCGATCAACTACCAGATGATAAGGAAGAAGCTATAAAATAAGGCTCTATAATCTCTATAGTGGGTAAATCCACTATAGAGATTATGGAGTCTTTTTAAGTGTAAAAAAGCTCCATATGACCTATGATGAAAAGCGTTCAAGCAAATCATTAGAAAGAGTTCATATGGAACTCCTTAAACATACTACAGATGTAGGCGGATTAAAAGATAGAATCATTAAAATCCTGATTGTTTTACAGCTTCACACCTACATCTAGATATGTGCAAAATTGGACTATCAAACACCTGACTGTTCCTATTATCAAGGAAAAAGGATTCCCAAATAAGGAGAAGTAAGAAATCTGATTTTTTATCAAAATAACACCTAACAGAATGACGCCTGTTTCAAGTCCCCCTCATTGATGGTATAATAGCTCTATACTTTTAGAAAGGATAGTTATGAAAAAGAAAAAATGTCTTTTATCAAAAGAATGATGATCACAATTGTTGTGCTAGCTATTGGCTCTCTTACCAGCTTCCTTTACATCTATCATAATTTTTCTACCTACTTCATCTATTATGCCAAGCATATCCCTCACGAAAAAGGCGCTAATCCTGAAATGGTATTTATTTTAGACTATCTAGACTATCTAGGAGAATCCTCTATCAAAGGTTTAAGATACGATACAGATGGTCATAATGCAATCATTAAAAATCATTCATTTTTTGTAGGTCAAGGATCTTTTAATGCCTCCTCTAAATATGAAGTCTCACTCTTCAAGGATACAAATGAAGAGAAAATCCGCATATATTTGTTTGATAAGAGTGGGAAATTCATGGCTTACTATTATCAGAAGCCTGGTGTAAAGAAAGACATTTATGATAAGAGTGCTGTCAGACAAAAAGAGGCACAGAGCTATGTGGATGAGGTGATCAATCCCATTGTTGAAAAGATGGAGACAAAACCAAGCGTGAACTTACAATGGCTGTTCAATAAGATT
>NZ_JBNPOS010000012.1:0-53161 GCF_050315295.1 Streptococcus sp. SGI.013 | reverse complement strand
GGATAGCTTCAAAATAACATTTTAGGTCTCACATCATTGACAAAGGTACACCTAGCCAAACTCTCACATATAGTGACATCGGTTTGATTTTGCCAACAATCCCTCTCATTTCAAATTCACTGCCATCCGCATGTTCAAATTCTGTGCGTAACCACCATGTATTACCATACCCAAATTCGATAAATTTTTTCATTATAGACTCCGCTTCTTGACATCATAATCTAAGAACTCACCCTTTCAAAAAGGGTGCGATTTCTTCGGCATATTCTTCTAAAAGACTTGATTGATAGACTTTTTCACGTCTTGAATCCCTAACCTGCCGCCATAAAATAGAGGCAACCTTCATTGGTGGATAGAACTGTTTACTCAAAGGGTCTTGGTTAAAATTTTTCACAAATCGGTTCCACTGATAGGTCTTTTCTTCGGCATTATCAGGCGAGGGCACTTGCGGTACTTCTAAGACTGCTATCAAATCAGCGATAGTTGCCGAATAATCCTGACTCGCCTCAACCTCTCTCATTTTAATCGCCATTGCTTTTTTGAATGAAAATTTATCAAGGCCAAAGTAGTTTTGGAAAAATTGTCTAGCCTCATCATTGAATGAAAATCCTGAATCCAATAGCTTAGTATTCAAAGTCATTTCAGATGCACTCAAAGTTTTTTTCAAACGTTTGTTTCGTCTAACAGGACGAATTTCCTCTGGTGCTTTCCCTGACAAATACTCTAGGATATAAGCTGTCAGCTCTGCCTTGGTGCCATAGGCTGGCAAGTGGTGTTGACGACAAATGTCTTCTAACTCAGTTTTGTACCAGTACTGTTCTCTAAATTCGGCAATGGTCATCTTTTCGGTAAATTCTGCCATATCATACTCCTATTTCAAACTCCATCCGCCATCCATTTTAACAATTTCTCCTTGCATAGATGCCGCCTTTCCAGATGCCAAAAACAAAGTTAACTCTGCAACTTCCTCAGGTAAGCTCCAACGTCCGATAGGCGTTTCACTAGCAACCCAATCTGCTAAGCCTCCAGGCTCAAAATCTGCTTGTGTCATAGCAGTTTTGACAGCACCTGGAGCAATTCCAAAAACTTGAATGTGATCTTTAGCATAATCTAGTGCCAATTGACGCGTGAAACCTGCTAAAGCATGCTTTGATGCTGTATAAGCAGATCCTCCACCGCCCGCTAAAAAAGAGGCGATAGAACACATCGTAATGATAATGCCATCTTTTTTCTCCACCATTTTTTCCAAATAATAACGACAAATCTTGGTTGTCGCAAAAAAATTCGTTAAAAAAACGGCTTCAAACTCTTCTTCACTAACCTCTAAATGAGGTTTAAAATCATCAAGCACACCAGCTGTTAAACAAAGAATATCAACCTCTGCAATAAAGTTAAAAAGCGGCTCTAGATCTTCTAGTAAATCAAGTTTCAAAAAGTGAAACTTTCCCTTTAACACTGGACAATCTGAGCGATCTACACCATACACCGTATAGCCCTCTTGTAGAAAAATCCTAGCTTGCGCTAGACCTATCCCCGATGACACACCTGTAACCAATACCTTTTTAGTCATGAACTTCAACCCAGTCTGTCGCCAAAACATCACACGGAGTGGGACTCCACATCGAAAAACCTTCCCCATCACCTGAAACATTAATCAAAAAATAAGGCGTGACTTCCAACTTCTGACCATTTACTTCAATTGTATCAAAGAGCTGAACATAGTTTTCAGCACCACCCCAACCTGTACGCACATACTTTTTCTTAACTTTTAAGCCTGGCAATATCTCTTCAAATGTCATGATTTTCTCCTTTATTGTCTATAAACGTTGATTTAATAGGATTTTTAATCAGCCTATGAGTTCTAAAATTTAAATTTGTTCACCTTTTTGTGGACTTATAAAGAATTTATGGCTTTTTCATAATAAGAAACAGCCTCTTTTTCTTTATCAGCAGATAGGTGACTATAAATATCCATGGTCATGGCTAAGGTAGCATGACCTAAACGGTATTGTAATTCTTTATAGCTGATGCCAGCATTTAGCAATAAACTAGCGTGAGTATGACGGAAAGCGTGGAAAGTAAAGCGAGGGCAACCTATTTCTTTTAATCGCCTATCCAAAGCCTCTTGTCTAGTCGCAGCATTTTGATATTCCTTCGTAGGTGTCGCAAACACCACAGACGAAGCACGCGCCCCAGTCTCTAAAAACAATTGTCGTTGCCTATTCTTGTATAATCTTAGCATATTGACCGTTTTCTTGTCTATGCTGATTGTCCTAACTCCTGCTTTGCTCTTTGGCGTACCCACCAAGTCTAACAACCTACTGTAATTCTTGGTGATACTGATAGTTCCGTTCTCTAGATCAATATCTGGCCACTCTAGAGCCACTACTTCACCAAAACGACAACCAGTAGCAAGTAAGACACTGTATAAGACATAATCAAAGAAATAGCTAAATTTCTTATTGGCTAGTTTTTCCATGTAAGCCATCAATGCTTTTAAGTCATCTGGAGCTATGAACTTGATAGCTTTATTCTCACGTTTCGGTACTTTTGGCAAGATGACATCTCTAGCTGGATTGAATGGCAAGAGCTGGAGAGATACGCCATATTGTAAAACACGCCTGTTGATCGAGTGAATCACAGCATAATGAACTAGCTGAGTTGATAAGTCATTGATAAAGCTTTGAATATAGCTAACAGATAGCTTGTTTAATTTCAAAGCACCAAAGACAGGGATTAAGTGATTATAGAGCATTCTCTTTGTGGCTATAAATGTTTGAGGCTTTACTGTAAGCTGGTAACTCTCTAACCATAATTCAGCTAGTTGCTGATAATTTTTAACAGGTACTACTTTTGTCACCGTGTAGCCATTAGAGATAAAATCATCTTGCGCGTGCTTTGCTTTCTGCTTGACCTCTTTTCTTGTCCTACCCGTCACGCTAGTTTTAGCTTTCTTTCCAGTTACCTGATCAACTCCCAGATAAACACTAGCACGGTACACGATCGCACCGTTTTTCTTTTTGACTTCTGTAATTTTCATGATATGAACCTTTCTATCAGCAGGCAAGCCGTTATTAAAAAGATTTTAGATTGAATTGGGTTTATATCATGCGAGGGCTTACGAGAATAGCCCTATTTTTGTTTATTTTGGTTTGGTAGGGTAAATTATACCAGTCGAGCATAAAAGGCAAATATGGGCGATTTAGAGCGTTTGACAGGGATTAAAATGTTTTGATATGATAGTACCGCCCCTTTGGGATAGAAAGGGGGTGAAGTGTTCTAATGGAATTACTTATCATCACGTTTGTTGCTCCATTGCTGGTATCTATCCTAACAGCATTGTTTGAGTATTGGCTCAACTCACGCAACAAATAACCTCTAGGGCATAGCATATCTTGAAAGAGCTAGAGCCAAAAGAAAACCCTCAACGCTGCAACGTTGGGGGTTTTTTGTGTTCTTTTGGAACTACTTATCATCGTTACCCCAAGTATAGCACCCCTTTATTAAGTTGTCAAATGGTTTCATCTTTCGTTTGATGGTCATAGACCACCCTAGAAGCGTTAAAACGTAGCAAAGTATCAGAATAACACGGAATTACATTGCTTTAGCGATTGTTAGATGATGATAGTATCACGCGCCGATTGCTAAAATATCCAACTTGAAAAAACTTGACTTTTTTAACTCTACACAGACCGCGAAGGAGATAGCCAGATCATTTTCAAATTGGGCAACGTTACACCATTTAGGGACGAACTATCAAATGTTGACACGTGGCAACATTTAGGGATGAGCTACCAAATCTGACAACGTTGTCAGATTTACAGTCTGTTTCATATTCTCCGATATCAGGAATTTTCAAATTCTTCAACGTTGAGAAGTTTCGCAGTTCATTCAATGCTGAACGAACTGAAGATCAGTGCATGATGACGGCTACTACCAATAAAGGAGTTACGATTGGTAACATCCTTTATCTAGTCTTCATCCTCTAAATGCTTCATAGCATAGTTAACTTCTGATTTAGTGAATCCACCACCATCGCCATCGCTAAGTAAACTTTCTTTAATTTTTGCTTTTGATAATCCAAAATCCTGTAAACTCTTAGCAGCTGCTAACGCGTTCTTTTTCCAGCTAATTTTGAGTTTTTTAACAGCATAATCTACTGCTTTTTTCTCAAAACCACCCTCATCTTGCAGCGCTTCATAAAATGCTTTTTTTGATAAGTTAGCATCTTTGAAATATCCAGCATATTCAAGGGCATTTTCATACTCTTTAGATACGGCATATACTGTATTAGTTCGAGGGGAAATAATTATTTCTGCAACTGGACTAGCAACAAACAACAAGGCTGTTGCAACTACAATAGCGGTTTTCTTTTTCATATTCTATCTCCTATGTGATAAGGGTAATTGTCGATGAGTGTTTGTGGAGCGTGAGTTAGTTTGAATTTTACTCAAAATCATATTTTAGTACATCAAACATATGAGATTGAGCCACTTTATTCCCTGACTGATCATAAGCTGTAATAAAGTAAGACTTATCTTCTCCTGTCTTTAAGAATACAACCATATTAACAGCTCTACTCACGCTATTTAACACCTCGGTTTTATCAGTGTCAGACAATGTTGAAAAGTTATCATTTACGATAGCATTGATAGCCCCATTATCTTTCAACTTAATTTCATAGATGTATGCTGACCACTCGTAGCCATCATGCCCCTCTTGATTGAATTGCACAGACTCATTGAATGATTCTGTAATCTTAGTATTCATTTCAGCTACATCATAGCTAACCTTTTCAGAACTTTGATCCGTTTCTGTAGTTGTAGAACTCTGTTTGGTCGTAGAACTTTGAGTGGATCTTTGTGATGATTCAGTTGTGGTTTCAGAATCTGAAGGGCCAAACATGAGTTTAAAAAGGGCTAAGATTAATAGGATTCCTGCAACTAATTTTATTTTCTTCATAATATCATCTCCTTTGAGTGTTTGTGGCGCGTGGGAGTTCTATTGCGTATAGGAAGGGTTAATCCTCTAGAATTTTCTCTACTTTTTCTATTTGCTCATTTACTATTTCTGAAGTATATATGTGATTCGTGAATCTCAAAACAGCCTCTTGAGGTATATAATTCCTCGTAATTGAAAACAAGGTATCAATTTTGCCCATATCTTTTTCAAGATATCGATATTCCTCGTTTATTTCTGATGAGTAATACATTTGGTTAAAGATGGCGTTAATTTGATGATTTGATAATACGAGGCCCGTTGTCGCGAGAAAATCTAAAAATCCAATATAAGCTGTTTTTCTTACGCCAGAGATTACTTCGTTATGGAGTTCGATTTCTCTCTCGGAGACATCATCTATCAAAAATCCCAACAGATACCCGACAGGCACCCCAAAATAGTCAGCGAGTGCCTGGGCTTTGTCTGGTTTGATTTGGCTTTCTCCATTTTCCCAATTTTGTAAAGTTCTATAATGTACGCCAATTTTTTTAGCTAACTCTTTCTGAGATAGCTTTTTTTCTTGCCTTAATTCTTTCAATCTATTCATAATTTCACGACCTTTCAAAAGTGATTATATATCATAATTTGAAAAAAGTACACTTTTTTTGTGTATTTTATCAAAAAACAGTTGACAAGAATAAAATTATTGTGTATTATTCAAATCAAGCACAACAAAAATGTGCTACCTCCCTCCAAGACCTTTCACACTTTCAATCTATGGAGGGGGATTTTTCAAAGAAAGGAGAACGGCATGAGCAAACTCAAAGGCTATCGGGTCATGTTAGGACTAACCCAGCAAGCTATGGCGGACAAGCTTGATATTTCTTTACAGTCATACAACAATAAAGAAACAGGCAAAACGCCATTCAATGACAAGGAAAAGAAAGCAATCAAGACCATTGTCGCAGAGGTTAAGCCAGACATCACCATCGATGAACTATTTTACAGCTAGAAAGGGGCAGGCAAACAATGAGGCGAAACTATTCTAAAGTCATTGAAGAAATGCGAACCATTCACGGGCTAAACTTGGTTGCTATTGGCCAACGTATCGGAATAGACCCTAGGACGGTTGGCAAATGGTGGCAGGGGAAGAACATCCCTAGCCCAAAGAGCAGGCAGAAGCTGAACAAACTTTATAGAGAGGTCAGAAGTAACAGGGTGACACAAGTAAACATTTTTGAAGCAGTAAACGACAACACAGGGCAAATCATGCAAATTGTAACTACTACGACATTCCACGGTCAGCCGTTAGATATTTACGGCAGTACACAAGAACCGCTATTTTTAGCTAGGGCAGTTGCTGAAATGATTGATTATAGTAAAACCAGCAAAGGTTATTATGACGTTCAATCTATGTTAAGAAAAGTAGATGAAGATGAAAAGCTGAAGGGAACGCCTTTAGAAGGTACTACGGAAAATTTCCGTAGTGGTCAGCAAGTATGGTTCTTAACTGAACACGGTCTATATGAAGTCCTTATGCGGTCAAGTAAGCCCAAGGCAAAAGAATTTAGAAAAACAGTCAAACACATCTTAAAAGAAATCCGCTTAAAAGGCTATTACATGGAAGGTGAACTAATCCAAGACCAACAGCAAACAGCTATCGAGCTGAACTCAGACCTAGCTTATATCAAGAGTAGGTTAGCAGAGTTGCAGAATATGGATAATATGGCAGACATAAAACAAGGTTTGATTAAAACATTTAGAATTGCTGAGCTTATGGAAGACTAGGAGGCAAGCTATGAACATTGTTAACATGGACGGACGAAAAGAGCCGTACACCACAAGCGAGATTATCGCAGAATGTGCTGGAGTACAGCATCACACTGTTACACGCATAATCAGAAAAAATCTTGAACGCTTTGAACGTTTCGGTAAGGTTGGATTTAAAATCCAAGTTATGGAGAGTGGGCAACAGTCAAAAGATTATATCTTAAACGAACAACAGGCTACTTTGCTGATCACATTCTTAAAGAATACCGAGCAAGTCGCAAACTTTAAAGAACATCTAGTCAAAGCATTCTTTGAGATGCGTGACGAGGTGGCAGAGTTTCGCTATCAGAGAGCTCTAGAAAAGCCCAAGCGCAAAACCTTGTATGATAGCATTGAGAACTGGGAACAAGCCCCAAAACATGCGCACAGCACTGTTACAAACCTTTTACTAAAGGGTACTACTGGGATGAACAAACGCCAGCTAGTGGCAAAACGTGGCGGTAAGACAGGTATTGACAACCTAACCAGTCAAGAACTGATCAGATACCAAGCACTAGAAGACATGGCTATTGCTTTAATTAACTTGAACATGACTTATCAGGACATTAAGGAAATGGTATTTAGACCAAGAAAAAACGCACCACAGGGCGCGTGAGAAATACTAAAGGAGAACGTTTATGACAAACAAGATTATCAAATTAGAACGAGCAAGAGAACCTAAACCAGATTATACCGCTATGACATTTAAAGAGCTGAAAGACTGGATTAATGATGCTGTAGATTATGCAGAAATGATCCAAGATTTTGATAAATGTATTCCAGCTAATGCACGCGAAAGATACCAAGGTTTAAGCCAAGAGATTTTTAACGTCTTAGAGAGTGTCTCCATCATGCTCGATGACAAAACATTAGTCTATGACAGACAACGTGAGCAATCACGTTTAGATCGTATCAAGAAAGAAAATTGAGATTAAAGAGTAACAAAAAAGGCTTTGAGAGCGACCAAACTTCCAAGCCTTTAACCAACTAACTAAAATACAATTAATAGGCAGGCAAGCCGTTATTAAAGGGATTTTAGTAAATATTCGATACTTAGATTATACCATGATTTAGGTATCTTGACTAGACATTGGGAGCACTAACTCTTAAAACTAGCACACTATTTCAAACAGCCGGCCAACTTAGGGCAATCGCCCAGCGTTTGAAATACGTTATCTCGTACAGTAAAGAAACAGGTAAATAAAGAATCAGGTCACTACACAGACAAAATTATTAAACAAGAGGGAAAACAATGAAAGACTATTTTAAAAAATTTGAAGACCAGTTACAAGTTGCAGAAGAAAAATTAGACATTCTGAGCGAGTGGCATATCGCAAAAGGACACAATGGAGCTACTGAAATTGCTGAGGACTGTAGAACAGCTATAACATCTCTTTGGATAGAGTTTCATCAGTTATCAGAAGCCTATAAAAAAGCTGAAGCAAGTCATGAAGAGATTGTGAAAAGTAATGTTGAATACTTACTGGGAGAGATGAAGCGCCATGATGAAAAAATAGGAGAAATACTTAAAAGAAAACCTAATTATATTTTATTCGATACCTTGGATAAAGTTTCTCGCGAAGTTTTAAAAGGGAATTGTGCAACAGCACCAGAAGGGAATATAGAACAATATTTACTCAACCTTATCAAACAAGACTTTAAAAAAAGAGGTATTTCAAAATGATAATCACAGCAACCTTTAAACCACAAGTTAATTTAGATGCTGAGGCATTCTTTTGTAAGGAGTTAAATACCCTATTTGTCGCAGATTATCTGACCAACGATGAGATAGAACGTTATAAGAAAGAGGTAGAGGAATGTTTGAAGAAATCAATCTGACAATACCACAAACTTTTATTTTGATAGGACTACTATTGCGCGTGCTTTATTACATATGGCACGTTGAGAGCCAACAGGAAAGCCATATAGAGCTTTTACATGATGATGTGATAAATAATACTAGCGACCTGTTAAACGAGCGTGACAAGGCTTATATTACGTTTGAAGATAGGTTGTATAACTAGGGGGTGTAAAGATGGCAGAGAAAACGAACTTTAATCTTGCTAAAGAACAGGCTGAGCGTTTTGGTGAATGGGTAGATGAAGCTTTTGAAATCATGCTAGATTTCGCCCTAGAAGATAAATTTGACTGTTACAGTATCGAGGAACAAAATCAGTTAGAACGCGTATTGGAAATTTTAACCATTTTCTCAAGTATGTGGGAAAATGGTCAAATTATCACGATTAGCAAGAAAAGAGAGGAGCAATAATGACAGCATCGCCACTACCACCGCTACCAGAGAATTATAAACGAGTGCTTAATCTGATAAAGACAGGAGCTGACAACTCAACCACAGGGGCTGAGATAGCCCTTATTTTGAAGTTAGAAGAACGGACAGTGCAAAACATCATCAGTCGCTTGATCACGCGCTACGGCGTTCCTATCATCGGTGTAAGACACGGATTTAACCGAGGGTACTTTATCCCAGCAGATAAGGCTGAGTTACTAGATGGGGCAAGAGCCTTTTACAACCAAGTACAAGAAGAGCAAAAACGCCTGAGTGTTTTGTTAAATGCTGATCTTGATAGCTATAAGGAACTACTGAAAGGGGCTGAGTTGAATGTTTAGCTTAAGCAAAGAGAGCGAAAATAGCCTAAAACGTGGGGTATTAAAGCTATTATCTAGCTTTCTAAAGGAATATCAGAAACCAAAACCACGTATCACAGGCTTAATCACTCCCAAACAGATAAAAGATGAACTGGACGTAGATTATAAAACTTTGCAACGTTGGGAGCGTGCTGGACTACAGCGCTACTCCCCTCCTATCGAGGATACACGCAAAGTCTTTTATAAAATTGATGATATTTTAATATTTTTGGGGGTGGATAATGGCAGATAACAAAACTTACTATATACATGAAAATCAATAAAGATTTTTTTGACGATGACACAATAAAATACCTTGAGGAGCAAGAGTTCGGGAAAGACTTTATTATTTTGTACTTAAAATTATGTTTGAAGTCATTAGAAGATGAGGGGTTATTGATTAGGTATGTCGGAACAAAGTTAATACCTTATGACACAACAGCTATTGCCAAAATGACCGGTACAGATGTTGTAATAGTTGAAACGGCTATGAAAATTTTTGAAGAAATTGAACTTATTGAGAAAAAAGAAACAGGCGAGCTTTTCATGTCTCAAATTCAAGAGATGATAGGCACAGACACTTATGATGCCCGAAGAAAACGAAAACAGAGAGCAAAATATAAAATCTTAAACGATAAGCAAACGGAACAAATGGGACATTGTCCCATAGATGTCCCAAAGATGTCCCATCATTGTCCCCGAAATGTCCCCGAATATAAGAGTAAGAGTAAGAGTATAGAGATAGATATAGAGCTACAGCTAGAGCAAGAAGAAAAAAATGCAGTTGCTGGAGCTGGTAAAAATCCCATCTTTGAAAAGTTAAAATCTGCTTTTGGTGAAATGGCAATCAATGGGACGATTGTACAGGAGGTTGAGGACTTACTGAAAACACATGGTCAAGATCTCGTCCTGTATGCACTTGATGAAACAATATTAAACAGCGGTAGATCTATTAGATATACACGTTCTATCCTTGAGCGTTGGAGAGGACAAGGATTAAATACCATCGAACAGATTAAGAAAAATAAAATCAGCTATAAAGCACAGAAACAGACCACCTCAACGATTGATGAAAATCTAGGTTTTTAAGATAGAGAGGTAGAAATGGATTTTTTAAGCATTACTGACATGATCCGCAAAGGTATTTTAGTTTCAACAGGGGAAATTTGCCAACAACATCAGCAAGAATATTATCAACGGAAAACCCCAAACGGACTAACCAAGCCGTTTTGCCTATCCTGTCAAAAAGATCAAATCAATAAACAAGAAGAACAGGGAGTGGCTAGAGGATTGAAAAACAGATTAGACCTACACTCCTACAAAGTGTTCCAGCGTGACAGCATTTTATCCAAGGAAATGGAGAGGGCAGATTTTACGAATTTCGCAGTAGAAAATGAGTTAGATCAAAGAGCCTTAAACTTTGCAAAGAGAATGCACCGACACTATTTCAAAGGTGGTTTAGGTAATACTATCTTTTCAGGTAAGGCTGGGGTTGGGAAAAGCCATTTAGCAGTTAGTATAGCTAAACAATTAAACGAGGATTTCAAAAAGATAAACGAGCCAAAGAGTGTTATTTTTATTCCCGTGTCGCGTCTATTCAGCAAAATCCAAGACAGTTTTAATCATCGAAATGATTTCACTGAGCATCGAGCCGTTGAATTATTGACTAGGGTTGATTTTTTGTTCCTCGATGATTTAGGTGTAGAGAATGCTAACAACGAATGGAAACAGCAAGTTCTAACGGATATATTGGATAACAGAGATAAGACCATCATCACAACCAATGCAACAAGTGGAGAGTTGGCTCAGAATTATACCCCACGTTTACTAGATAGAATTTTAAAAGGGGTGGAAAAAGATGATCAGAGGGGTATCCCCTCACAAGTTTTTAAATTTCCAGAAGATGCTATCAGTAAACGCAGACGGGCATTTTAACGGTCTAGTTTTTTTGAATATTGTTTAGCCAATAAATTTGGGTTATCTCTAGAAAGGTAGGGTGAGATGATTGAATTAACTGTAGAAAGCCTAGTCAAACCACTTAAAGAAAAAGGAGTATCAAAAGAATGTGGACAATTTAGAGGTCAGACTATCACTATTGACCTTAATAATCTAACTGTTACCTATGGATTCCAACAGCTAGATCTAGCTAGCATATCGGGGACTTTTGGAGGTGTCCGCTACTTTTTCCTTTGTCCTGATTGTGGCAGGCAGTGCAGGAAACTGTTTAAACAGTATTTTTATTTCAGTTGCGGGACGTGTCAAAAAGTACATAAAAACACATTAAACCATAGCAAAACAGATTGTCAGTACTACTTTACCTTAGCTTTTAAAGAAGCTCGAAAGATAGATCCTAGTTACTATCCTAAAAAAGGCTACGTCGATTATGATAACTTCCCCAGCCGTCCTAAAAGAATGAGGGTTAAGACCTATTATAAGCATCGTATAAAATTTATAAACTACTTAGATAAAGGGATGAGGTATTGGCTGGGTGGACTAAAATAACAGGGTGCATTTACAAAACAAATAAATATTCTTCCGAAATTGGAATAATATAAAAACAGCCCTAAAATCGTTTTTGAGCTGTTTTTATATCATTTGATATAATTATACTAAACATGTTTCAAACGCGCTGAGAATAGCTAAAAAATCCCTTAGAATTGATTTTAAAGAATAAACAAAAACCAAAGAGGGGATTGACGAAATAAATATGCTAAATCATTCTCTTGATGAACTTAGTCCAAAATGGGCAACGTTGCCTAATTTGAGTGACAACGCCCTCTACCTGATCGCCACTCTTCCAGAGGAAGACCAACAAACTCAACTTAATCACATTGAAAACATAAAAAAGAGCATTTCCGCTCTTTTGTGTTAAATGTTATCGCTACTAGAATTATACCACAAAAGGAGCCGTTATGACGTCAGATGAAGTTATAGAATTGCTGAAGCAGATACGCGATTTAGATCACGAGTTGGTATCTTTACGGATGGAATTGGATCATCTCAGTGACGGTTGTCATCAGGTAGTTAATCCGACAAGCCCTAAAGTCTCATCTAGTAAATATAATAGCCATGAATTAGCTTTAATCAAACAGTTAGAAGAAAAAGAGAAGATTGCTCACGCGCATAATCAGTGTCTCGACAAACGTAGGAAGCTAGTCAATCTGATAAACTTATTGAAAAATCCAATGGAGCGAACGATCTTGAGACTGTTATTTGTAAACCATTTGAGAACATGTGACATCACAGATCGGATTGATCGTGGACAAAGCTTTATTTATCGCACGAGAAGAGCAGCATTGAAAAATCTTGCTGAAATTCTAACAGAGGAAAGCAAAAAAACAAGCTGAAAATATTATTTTTGATATAACTAAAACCTCATTATCTCACGAAGAGATATTGAGGCAATTAGATTTAGTGTATCAACAAGACAGAAGAGGTTTGCAGAAATCCACCATTAAGGATAAGGAAAAAATTGTTGGTATTTTTGGTAAAAAAGAAAAATAGAGACGCTCCCACCGCCTCCACAGTAAAAACTGCTTCATGGGCGTTAGAAGGCCTCTACCTTTAATTAAATTATACAGCAACAGCAACTAAATATCAAGGAACAACAAAAAAGCACCTAGATAAAATCTAAGTGCCTGAATAGGTGGGACGGGATTTCCCCACTTTTCAGATACCCTGACGGGTGCGTAGTTCCCGATTTCTCTACTACTATTCCTTACTTACTTTGTATAACTTTTATTTTATTGTGTCATGTCTTTTTGCTTTCTCGTAGCTTATTGATTTTATGTTTACCGATTTTGTGATAACGTTAACTGCCAAAAAATCATATGTTACTCCTTGATATTTAGTTGCTGTTGTTGTATAACTTAATTAAGGTTAGAGAGGTCGTTCGCCCATTGGCGGTCGGTTTCTCTAATCTTTTTTGATATAATAAACCTATCAGATAAGCAAAAGCAACTAAAAAAGCGTAGCTGATGACTACGCTAGTTCTTGCCTGCTGAACTCGTAAATTATTGACCTATTTTAGGTCTTTTTTTTACTCCCCTTTTTGTGGACTTTGGGAGAATATTAAAGGTCATTTGTGACTATGATTTTTCAAAAAGTCCACAAATTTAGAGGCTATAAACGCCTATTTCAAGCCGTTCCTAGACATTTTCCAAAATCTCTTCAAATGTCATGATTTTCTCCTCTATGGTTTGTCTCAATTTACTCTTTATTAATAAATGCTAGTTTCCGAATATAATTTAGATAAAGAATATCAAGCTCTATTCCTGTAACAATTGAAAAACAGAATCAATCAAAAGTTTTTTAGTAAAATAGCCATTTATAAGAAGCTCCCTAAATTTTTTAACATTTTGCACAAAAAATTTATAATCATCAGCTGTTAACGATTGTAAGCGTTCATTTGCTTCTTCTAAAGAGCTCACAACTAACCCCAAACCATTTTTGGCAATAATGCTATGATTAGACAAAGTGTCTTGTACAATGACAGGAAGTCCTGCTACTAAATAGGTGCTCAATTTATAAGAAACATTCATCTCATAATATTTTCCATCTACACCTCCAGGTTCCGACCATACTAAACCAAAACCTCCACGTTGTGATAAATTTTGTAACAAATCTACATTATCTTTCCAACCCAAGTATTCAATATTTTTATCCAATGACATTTCACCATCACTGTAAACTAATAACTTATTAGGGTAGGTCCAATTATCAATAAAACGAAAACGACTGGGACTACCCGCAAATTGGATATTAGAACTAATTGATGGCTCTGGCAAATTCAGGCTTGTTGGGTGGTCCCACATACCTTGAATAATAATTTTCTCCACTCTCAGTCCTCGTCTTCTCAACTCATCTAACATTGATTGAGAGGGAACAATCAAAAGATCCGCTTTATTATAAATGGCAATTGTCTCCTCAATTAAATACTCGTTTGGAACAAACATCAAAGGGACAATATCATGAATAAAGATAGCGATTTTTAAATTAGAATAAAGTCTTAACCTGTCTACAAACTTACTATCAAACTCTGTTGTATTCCAAGATGGGGATTGAATAATAACAATGTCATCATTTCCAACAGCTGCTAACATCCCATCCAAACGCTTAGCTAATTCAGATGGTGAGTCTACATGAATAGGATAGCTATAAATACCAATTTCATAATAACCTAATTCCTTAGCAATTTTAGCTACCATATTTTGCGCAATTAAGGCAACGCTAGTTGATGCTTGCCCATATAAATTTGTAATGTGTACTCTCATGTCTTTAACTTTCTAATTTTTTCCTGTTTATCTCAATAACCCTATAAAATCTTTCTTAGCTGGTAAAATTCTACCATATCCCCTTTGAATAAGCAAGAAGACCAAAGTCAGCCTTGAGCAAGAAAAAAGACAGAGCCACGCTCCGCCTTTTATCAGCTTTTATCTTACCCAATCTGACTGCCATTTGGCACAGATGGATCGACTGTTAAGAGGGTCAAGTTGCCGTCATGCTCGGCTGAGAGGATCATGCCCTGGCTAAGTAAGCCCATCATTTTACGCGGCTTAAGGTTGGCAACGATTTGAACTTTCTTGCCGACCAAGTCCTGTTCGTTTGGATAGTATTTAGCGATACCAGATAAAATCTGACGATCTTCCCCATCACCTGCGTCCAGACGGAACTTGAGCAACTTGTCAGATCCCTCTACTTTTGAGACTTCCTTGACTTCTGCTACACGGATTTCCACCTTATCGAAGTCCTCGAACTTGATCGCAGCTTTCTCGTTTTTGAGTTCCACATCAGCTGGGTTCCACTCTTTTTCTTCCTCTTGAGAAATAGCAGAGCCACCACCCATTTGAGACTTGATATAGGCAATCTCTTCTTCCATATCAAGACGTGGGAAAATTGGTGTCCCTTTTGCGACCACTGTCAATCCTGCTGGAAGACCTGCAAAGTCAAGGTTTTCAAGGTCAAATGTCGCACCCAAACCGAGCTGCTCCATAATAGCATTAGAAGTTGTCATCATAAATGGCTGGATGAGATAGGCTACTACACGCAGACTCGCTGTTAAATGCGCCATTACAGCTGCTAACTGGTCACGATCTGCTTCATCTTTTGCCAAAATCCACGGCGCTGTTTCATCAATATATTTGTTAGTGCGTGAAATGATATTCCACACCGCTTCCAAAGCACGTGGGTAATCCACAGCTTCCATGTACTTGTGGTAACTTGCCAAGTTGTCAGCCACTACTGCTGACAAGTCAGCGTCAAAATCTGTGACATTAGATACAAATGTTGGGACTTGGCCATCGAAATACTTGTTAATCATGGCAACTGTACGATTGAGCAAGTTTCCAAGGTCATTAGCTAACTCATAGTTAATACGACCGACATAATCCTCTGGGGTAAACGTCCCATCAGAACCAACAGGTAAACTTCGCATGAGGTAATAACGTAGTGGATCTAAACCATAGCGCTCCACCAGCATCTCTGGGTAAACGACATTCCCTTTAGATTTGGACATTTTACCATCTTTCATGACAAACCAACCATGAGCCACTAAACGCTCAGGAAGCTTCATATCCAACATCATGAGCATAATCGGCCAGTAAATCGAGTGGAAACGCAGAATATCTTTTCCGACCATATGATAAACTGTGCCATTCCAGAACTTATCGTAGTTGGCATGATTTTCCTGAGCATATCCTAGAGCAGTCACATAGTTTAGTAGAGCATCAATCCAAACATAAACCACATGCTTGGGATTGGATGGAACAGGTACTCCCCAGGTAAAGGATGTCCGTGAAACCGCAAGATCTTCTAAACCAGGCTCGATAAAGTTTTTCATGATTTCATTCATACGACCATCTGGATGGATGAAGTCTGGATGGGCATTAAAGAACGCAACAAGCTTATCTTGGTACTTGCTAAGGCGTAAGAAATAAGATTCCTCTGAAACCCACTCTACCTCATGTCCTGATGGTGCAATCCCACCAATGACTTGACCATTTTCATCACGGAAAACTTCCTCTAGTTGACTT
Source organism: Streptococcus sp. SGI.013 (assembly GCF_050315295.1). NCBI lineage: Bacteria > Bacillati > Bacillota > Bacilli > Lactobacillales > Streptococcaceae > Streptococcus > Streptococcus sp. SGI.013. The sequence continues at coordinate 36,737 of NZ_JBNPOS010000012.1, read as the reverse complement.
TCTGTGAAAAATTCCTCATCAGAAACAGAATACCAACCCGCATACTCTCCTAGGTAGATGTCATCTTGTGCTAACAATTTTTCAAAAACAGCCGCCACCACTTCTTCATGATAATCATCTGTGGTACGGATAAATTTGTCATATGAAATATCAAGCAATTGCCAAAGCTCTTTGACACCTACTGCCATCCCATCAACATAGGCTTGAGGTGTGATGCCTGCTTCCTCTGCCTTTTGTTGAATTTTTTGACCATGCTCATCAAGACCTGTTAAGTAAAAAACCTCATGCCCCATCATTCGTTTGTAGCGTGCTAATACATCGCAAGCAACAGTGGTATAAGCAGAGCCAATATGCAACTTACCGGATGGATAATAGATTGGTGTTGTAATGTAAAATGGTTGTTTTGTCATTTTCTTCTCCTATGTCACCCTAATGAAAGGTGTTTTCTAGTAACACTTCATTATATCATATTTTATGCTATGGGGAGCTAGTTTGAGATAGAAAAAAGCTGAGCAAATTCTATACTCAGCTTTTTTAATCATCAAAGGAGGATGTGGGATTCGAACCCACGCACGCTTTTACACGCCTGACGGTTTTCAAGACCGTTCCCTTCAGCCGGACTTGGGTAATCCTCCAAAATACTTTCTTATTTTATCTCATTTTTTATCATATTGCAAGGCTTTTTTGATAAAATATAAGAAGATAAGGAGACAACCATGACAGCATTACGTTTATACGATACTCTACCAACTTGGGAAAGAAAAACCATCCCAAAGGCTCTACTTGAAAAATACCAAACAACCGAAGGAACTTGGTCAAAACTGACTATCTTGTCAGGCGAGTTACAATGTGACTTTCTTGATGAAGAGGGAAATAGTGTCGAAAGACATCTCTTTACTCCTGATTCAGAAGTCCCTTTCATTTCTCCTCAGACCTGGTATAAATTGGCCGCCTTAACAGATGACACACAGCTGAGTCTGAGCTTCTACTGCCAAGATGAGGACTACATCAGTAAAAAGTATCAAACCCAGCCTCACTCTGAGGTCAAGGAAGCTGCTCCAATCTTAGCCAAAGAAAATGTACTTGATCTGGGTTGCGGACATGGTCGAAATAGTCTGTTTCTAGCCAACAAAGGTAGTAAGGTCACTGCTCTTGATCTCAATCAAGATGGTCTGGAACACCTCAAAACGATTGCTGAAGCTGAGGATTTAGCCATTACGGTAAACTCTTATGACATTAATAGTGCTAAACTGACAGAAAGCTATGACAGCATCATCTCGACCGTGGTTTTTATGTTTTTAGATCCAGATCGCATCCCTTCTATCATTAAGAATATGCAGGAACAAACTAAAATAGGTGGCCATCACTTGATTGTGTCAGCAATGGATACCAAGGATTATCCTTGTCCCATGCCTTTTTCCTTTACTTTCAAAGAAGGAGAATTAAAGCACTATTATAAAGACTGGGAAATCATCAAATATAATGAAAATCTTGGCAACCTTCACCGCCTAGATTTATTTGGTAATCCTATTCGTATGAAGTTTGCCACCTTACTCGCCAAAAAAATAAAATAACCCCTCAAGCCCTGTCAGTTTCCTGACAGGCTTTTTTTTGATAAAATGAAAGGACTACTTATAGTAAAGGATATTGTTATGAAACTCATTTCTTGGAATATTGATTCCCTAAACGCTGCTTTAACCAGTGATTCTGCGCGTGCTCTCTTGTCACGTGCTGTGATTGAAACACTGGTTTCAGAAGATGCTGATATTATTGCTATTCAAGAAACTAAACTATCTGCCAAAGGGCCTACAAAAAAACACTTAGAAATTCTTGAGCATTATTTTCCAAACTATAAAAATACTTGGCGCTCATCAGTAGAACCTGCTCGTAAAGGTTATGCTGGCACCATGTTTTTGTATAAAGCAGAGCTTGATCCTGTGATCAGCTTCCCAGAAATCGATGCACCATCCACTATGGACTCCGAAGGTCGCATCATTACACTTGAATTTGAAGATTTTTTTGTCACACAAGTCTATACTCCAAATGCTGGAGATGGTTTAAAACGCCTTTCTGAACGTCAAGTTTGGGATGAAAAGTATGCCGACTACCTTGCACAACTTGATCAGCAAAAACCTGTTTTAGCAACAGGTGACTATAATGTTGCCCACAAAGAAATCGACCTTGCCAATCCTACTTCTAATCGTCGCTCACCTGGCTTCACTGATGAAGAGCGTCAGGGCTTTACCAATTTATTAGCAAAAGGTTTCACCGATACTTTCCGCCATATCCACGGAGATGTTAAAGATGCCTATACTTGGTGGGCTCAACGTAGTAAGACGAGCAAAATCAACAACACTGGATGGAGAATTGACTACTGGCTTGTCAGTGAACGTCTAAAATCTCAAGTCACAAAATCAGACATGATTCACTCTGGTGACCGCCAAGATCACACCCCTATCCTTCTAGAAATTAACCTCTAAAACAAAGCAATTGCCAATCCACCTCTTTACTACTATAATGAATTTTCTACAAAAGGGAGAATAAGCATGATTACAAAATCAACAACGATGTTATATGTAACAGATACTAAAGCTGCCATGGAATTTTGGACAGAAAAAATGGGATTTGTCCTTTTAAAAACTGAAGATTTCGGTGAAGCTGTTTCTTATGAAATTGCACCTTCAACAGACTCTGCTACAAAGTTTGGCATTCACGACAAAGAATGGGTCGCAAAAGCTAACCCTGGTATGAATGTTGGCTTCCCATCTCTACTTTTTGAAGCAGACGATCTTGAAGCTGAGTATGACAAATTAACAGCTGCGGGGGTTACGACCAACCCTATCATGGAATACCAAGGAATGGTTCACTTTACTTTTGCAGACAACGAAGGCAACTATATCGCTGTTACGAAACCGTAAACGCAAAGAGATTGGGATTGACACTCCAATCTCTTTTTTCATCCTTAAATTTCAAGGATGATAACATATTTTAATGAGGTAAAAAAGCACATGACTTCTTCTAAACTCCACATCCTAAAACAACAATTAAATTTATTACAAAATCCACATGAAGCCCAAAAAATGTCAGCTTATATGCGACAGCACTTTTCTTTTTACGGCATCCCTGCTACAAAAAGACGTGACTGTTTCAAACCCTTTCTCCAAGCCGATAAAAAAGAGAAACAGATCGATTGGGAGTTTTTAAATCAAGCTTGGTGCGAAGAGGAGAGAGAAATGCAATACTTTGTTTTAGACTATATCCGCTCCTTAAAAACCTATTTGACAACAGAAGATTTAGAAAAGCTAGAAAAATTTGCCAGAGATAAACAGTGGTGGGATAGTATCGACCATCTTGCACGCACTATTGGCTATCTGGTCATAAAGGAACCTCAATTTAAAAACACCATGCTGGCTTGGGCACAAGATACTGATTTTTGGATCAGACGCATTGCTATTCTCCATCAATTAGGCTATAAAGACAAGACCGACCCCATCCTTCTTGAAAAGATTCTTTCTCGCAATCTGGGATCTGATCAATTTTTTATCAATAAAGCTATCGGTTGGGCTTTAAGAGACTATTCCAAGAGCCATCCTAATTGGGTAAGTGATTTTTTAGGGCGCTATCAAGATCAATTAGCCCCTTTGAGTATCAGAGAAGCTTCAAAATATATCTGAAAAATTAACTTCCTTGATGGCAGTCTATCACCTTCTCTATAAATCTGACTTTACAAGCTATTTTTCACTTTATTCATCATATTATCTATAGCTACAAAGAAGACAGTTCTTTATAGATTAGACCTTTTAAGTAAAACAATCAGATGATGTTCCTCAAAGATTCAATTCTTTATAAGCTGTTCGATATCCAATTTGTAAAATGGAATCGTCTTTAATCAGAATAGGCCGTTTAATCAGCATACCGTCTTGTGCAAGAAGAGAAAAGGCTTCGTCAAGACTCAAACTAGGCAACTTATCTTTTAAACCTAGCTCACGATAACGCTGACCACTAGTATTAAAGAATTTTTTTAAGTCTAAATCGGAATTTTTAAAAAACATCTTTAAACTCTCCACATTTGGAGGAGTAGCTTTAATATCAATAGCCTCAAAGTCTAATCCCAATTCTTTTAGCTCTGCTTTTGCCTTACGACAGGTCGAGCATTTAGGGTATTCATAAAATACTAACATGATTTCTCCTTTATTTGTGCTTCATGGTTTAATAACCATAATTTTCTGTCTAAACCACCAGCATAGCCAGTCAACTTTCCATATCTTGATAAAACCCTGTGACAAGGAATGAGGAGACTAATAGGATTTTTACCAACAGCATTCCCAACTGCTTGGGCTGATGCGCAATCCAGCTCTTTTGCCAAATCACCATAAGTGATCACCTCACCAAAGGGGATCATCAATAAAACAGACCAGACTTTTTGTTGAAAAGGTGTCCCAAGAGGAGATAAGGGAAGGTCGGTATAGACAATGGCTTCCCCTTGAAAATAGCGATCCAATAACCGCTTGGTTTCTTCCAAAATCGGATGTGTCTCTAAAAGAGGCCTTTTTTCAAGACCTCTTTCAAAATATTTTTGATCTTCAAACCAAATCCCACGTAAGGCAGTATCTGAAGCCACCAGAGACAATTTTCCTAAAGGACTCGTATAAACTTGTTTATAGAGTGTCATCTGTACCTACTTCTGTTCAGTTTTTAATTAAGCGTACTTTTACAATATTATCGCTAGTTTCAAACTTATTAACAAGCTCAGCTACTTTAGTTTCATCTGTTTCATCCAAATCAAGTAAGGTATAAGCATAATCCCCTTTAGATTTGTTGATAATATTATCAATATTGATGCCCAAGTCTGACACAGCAGTTGAGATACTTGCTACAATATTTGGCACATTTTTATTAATCAAGGTAATACGATAAGGTGCAGAAAGACCTTGAACAACATTAGGGAAGTTGACAGAATTGATGATTTCACCTGTCTCCATGAAACGACGGATGGTTTTTCCTGCCATAATAGCACAATTCAGCTCAGCTTCTTCGGTCGAACCACCCACATGAGGAAATACCGTAACATGCTCTTTATTCAATAACTCCTCTGTTCCAAAGTCTGTCACATAGTTTTTCACCACTCCAGCCTCAATCGCCTCAAAAAGTGCTTGATTATCAACCAACTCTGCACGCGCAAAGTTAATAATTGTTGTGCCTTTTTGCATTAAAGCAAAGCTATCAGCATTGAAAGTATGCTTAGTATCAGGTGTCAGAGGAACATGAACAGTAATGTAATCAGATTGCTCAAAGATTTCTTTCAAATCAGCCACACGCTTAACATGACTAGAAATATTCCAAGCCGTTTCAATAGAAACATAAGGGTCATAGCCAAGAACATTCATTCCTAAACGACGTGCATCATTAGCAATCCGACCACCAATTGCACCAAGACCAATAACCCCTAAAGTTTTACCCGCAATCTCAGTTCCTGCAAATTGCTTTTTACCTGCTTCGATTTGCTTTGGCACATCATCACCCGTCAAGGTGTTGGTCCATTGATTAGCTGAAATATAATCACGCGCTGAAAGTAGAATTGAGGCTAAAACAGCTTCTTTTACAGCATTGGCATTGGCTCCTGGAGTGTTAAAAACAACAATCCCTTGTGCGCTTGCTTGCTCAATTGGAATATTATTGACACCAGCCCCCGCACGCGCAATAGCTTTTAAGTTGGAAGGAAAAACTGTCTCATGAAGATTTTGACTGCGAATAATAAAAGCATCTGGATTTTCTGCCTTATCTCCGTCAATCTGAAACTTATTGCCCAATTCTTTTAACCCAATTTGGTTAATATTATTAAATGTTTTAACGCTAAATACCATTTTACTGATTCCTTACTTTAATTTTTGATAAGCTAGTCGCTCCCCTTCAAAGGTCACCTTACCACATTGTTCAAATCCCAATTTTTTTAAGATATGTTGCATGGCCATGTTTTTGGGATGAGTGTCTGCACGAAATTCATTAGATTGACGTGTCTCAATTAAGCCTTCTAGTAAAGTCTGAACGACTTGCTGTCCGCGAAAATCTTGATGAACCACCACACGATGAAAAGTGATGTAGTCATGATTTTCTGGATGGGTCCATGCGCCATCATAAATGGCATCATAGGCTGGCTCAAATCCCTTTATCATAGCAACATAAGCTGCAAGCTGACCTTCAATAACCGCCACATAACCATACCCTTCTAGAATATCTTCCATTATGGTTTCTTGACTCGGATAACCATTTTGCCACTGATCACTTCCATAAGAGGCAATGTGTTCTCTGGCTTGATGAATCATCATCATAATGGTATCAACCTCGTTTGGATGAGCAAGACGAAATTCCATTACTTGTTTTCCTCTTCAAATTTAGCCATAAAGTCTAAAAGTGCCTGCACTCCTTCAAGTGGGAAGGCATTGTAAAGGCTAGCACGCATGCCACCGACTGAACGGTGTCCTTTAATATTTTTAAAGCCAGCTTCGTCTGCTTGTGCATTAAACTTAGCATCCAAGTCTTTGCTTGGAGTGACAAATGGGATATTAGCAACTGAGCGATCTTTTATCTCTTTAACTGGGCTAGTGTAGAAGTCTGATCGAGCGATAAAATCATACAATAAGTTTGATTTTTGACGGTTTTGTTTTTCCATCTCAGCAACACCACCAAGTGATTTAACATACTCAAAGACTAATTTCGCCATATAAATACCAAAAGTTGGCGGTGTGTTGTAAAGCGAGTCGTTATCTGCTTGAATACGATAGTCCAACATACTAGACAAGGCAGGCTCATCATTTAACAAATCCTCACGAATAATAACAATCGTCACACCTGCAGGACCAATATTTTTTTGTGCTCCTGCATAAATCATACCAAAATCAGCAACATTGTAATCAACCGCTAAGATATTTGAGCTCATATCAGCGATAATGGGAACACCGTTAGTCTCAGGTAGCTCATAAATAGCTGTTCCTTCAATGGTATTATTAGTTGTCAGGTGGACATATGCTGCATCAGCATCAATTTTTGAGGCATCAATTTCTGGGATATGATCATAAACTGTTTCTTCTGATGATGCCAGTAAGATAGGCTCAAAAGGAATGGTTTTAGACAACTTAACAGCTTCTGTATAAGCTTTTTTTCCCCAAGAACCAGCAACCACATAATAAGCCTTACGTCCTTTAGCTAAATTGAGTGGAATCATCGAGAATTGAGTAGAAGCCCCACCTTGTAAAAAAAGGACCTTGTAATTATCTGGAATCCCCATCAAGTCACGCAAGAGACTTTCAGCATCTTTGATAATAGCATCAAATTCTTTGGAGCGGTGGGACAATTCCATCACACTCATCCCTGAATGAGCGTAATCCAAAAATTCAGCTTGAGCTTTTTCAAGAACTGGTTTAGGCAAGACAGCTGGTCCTGCAGAAAAATTGTAAATTGTCATTAGTTTACCTCCAAATAAAGTCCTTTCATTATAGCATAATTTTCAGAATTTTGGCAACTTATTACACAGGCTCAACCTATTAAAAAGAAAGGAATTGGCAAAAATGGTATAATAAAAAATAAAAGGAGAAAACCATGTTAATTAAGGAATTTTGTGCCGAAAACTTGACCGACCTAGCAAAGCTAGATCCTAAAGAGGTTAGCCGTGTTGAACTATGTGATAATCTAGCTGTTGGCGGAACCACTCCAAGTTATGGTACCATTAAAGAAGCCGCAGCTTATCTTCATGAAAAAGGCATCACCCTATCAACCATGATTAGACCGCGTGGAGGAAACTTTGTTTACAACAGTTTAGAGTTAAAAGTCATGGAAGAAGATATCTTGAGAGCTGTTGAATTAGAGAGTGATGGGCTGGTCTTAGGACTCCTAACCAGCGATCATCAATTAGATCTTGAAGGTCTCGAGTATCTCCTTCCTGCTACTCAAGGATTGACCTTAACTTTCCACAGAGCTTTTGACAGGATTGCAAAAAATGAGCAATTTCAGGCTATGGATCATCTTATTGACCTTGGCTTCCATCGCCTTCTTATCCATGGCGATGCTTCTGATAATCCCATCTCTGAAAATAGTGAACATTTAAAAAAATTAATCCAGCATGCTGATGGACGTATTGAAATTGTTTTAGCTGGAGGAGTCACAAAAGAAAACTGCTCACACTTATCACAAGACATCAAGACCCCTTATGTACATGGTACCAAAATCGTATAAAAAACAGCTTAGTCCTATTTTAGACAGGACTAAGCTGTTTTAACTTCTTTAAATAGCATCTCCACCACGCTCACCTGTACGAATCCGAACAACATCATCGATAGGTTGAATGAAGATTTTGCCATCTCCCACTTCACCTGTTCGTACAGTAGCAATAATCAACTCCACTAAATCATCTACAGCATGATCTTTCACAATGATCTCAACTTTGACCTTAGCCAACATGGTTGGAGTTACACGTTGCCCGCGAACAATTTCTACAAAACCTTTTTGATTTCCATAGCCTAAGACTTGTGAGATTGTCATTCCTTTTGCTAGCCCCGCCTTACTCAAAGTTGTCTTTAAATCCTCTAATTTCTCAGGTCTAATAATCGCTTCGACTTTTTTCATCTTCATCCTCCTACGAATCTAATCCCATAAAGGTTGGATAAGCTGTTTCCCCATGCTCTGTATCATCGAGGCCAATCGCCTCTTCTTTATCAGAAACACGAAGAGGGGTAAATAATCCAACGACTTTAATAATGATAAAGGTCATTCCAGCTGACCACACGATAGTAAATACAATCGCTCCTAAAGTAACTAAAAACAATCTAGGGTTACCATAAATCAGTCCAATATTGCCCTTATCAAGCGCTAAGTCTGGTGTGGTAAAAATTCCTGTCACAATACCACCAAAAATACCACCAACCCCGTGACAGCCAAAAGCATCTAAAGCATCATCATAACCTAAACGATGTTTGACCATTCCAATCGCGTAATAACAAACTGGGCTAACCATCAAGCCAATTAATAAAGCACTCCAAGTTGATACAAAACCTGCTCCTGGAGTGATAGCAACCAACCCTGCCACTAAGCCTGTTGAAGCTCCCACCAAGGAAGGTTTACCATTTTCTTTATACTCTAACAAAATCCATGAAAACATAGCTGCAGCTGCAGATAGATGAGTTGTTAGCATGGCATGAACCGCTAAGCTATCAGCAGCTAAGGCTGATCCCGCATTAAATCCAAACCAACCAAACCAAAGTAATCCTGCTCCCAATAATACAAAAGGAACATTGTGAGGTCGATACTCTAAACGATCAAAATCACGTCTTTTACCTAGAATTAAAGCCAACACCAAACCGCTAACACCTGAAGTGATATGGACAACATCACCACCAGCAAAATCAATAGTCCCCCATTGTGCTAGTAAGCCCTCATCCCAAACCATATGAGCAAACGGATAATATACTAAAAGTAGCCAAAAAACAATAAAGAACAAGAGTGGTTTAAATCGCATCCTTCCTACAACTGATCCTGTTAAAATCCCTACTGTAATGATAGAAAACATCATTTGGAACAGAGCAAATAAAGAATCTGGAATCGTAAGATGTCTTGTACTAGTCGTATCACTTACCCCTTTAAAAAAGAAATGCCCTAAATCTCCTATAATAGAACCATCTCCAGAAAAAGATAGAGAATAGCCGACTGTTACCCACATCAAACTTGCAATAGCAAGAGACACAATGGACATCATCATGGTTGAAATAACATTTTTTCGTCTCTCTAATCCACCATAAAAAAATGCCAAAGCGGGGGTCATCAAAAAAACTAAGCCCGAACACAATAAAATAAAAGCAATACTAGAATGATCTAATGTCATAAGCAAACTCCTTTTTTCAGAAAAGCAATGAAAGATGTTAAATATGTTATATAATATAACACTCCATTTTTCTCTTGTAAACCCACAATTGACAGAAAATTCTGTATTTATATCATAATATGTTAGCTAATAAAGAATAAAAAAATAGCTCTATCCCTTATTTTACAAAGGATAGAGCTGTTTATATATTAATACATCTTATTTTAATTGATGGAATTGCTGATAAAGTTCTTGACGATTCAAACTATATTCTTTAGCAATAGCTTTAATAGCTTGGTTAGGTTTTATGCCATCATCAATTAACATTTGAATTTTTTTAAGATAATCCAGATCTCCCTCAAGTGTACTTGTAGCATACTCCTCAGCATAACCACTAACAATAAGGAGACACTCCCCCTTTAGCGGATGTTCCTCAAGATAAGAAAGAAGCTCTGTAATTTTTCCTCGTTGATACTCTTCATAAAGCTTAGTCAACTCACGAACAAGCACCACTTGGCGATCGCCATAAACGGATAAAATCATTTCCAAAGTATCTACGACACGATAGGGAGATTCATAAAAAATCTGCGTTTCAGGATAGTGTAACTTAGATTCAAAAAATCGTTGTTGTTGCCCACGCTTTCTTGGTAAAAAACCGTAAAAAACATGTGGTTGTGGTGCAAGTCCACTGGCAATCAAGGCTGTAATACCAGCTGAAGCACCAGGTAAGGCAACCACTGAAATCTCCTCTTCAATGGCAGCTTTAACCAAGTCATGACCAGGATCTGAGATAGAGGGCAGACCTGCATCTGAAACCTGAGCTAAATCCTGCCCAGATTTTAAAAACGCAAGTAAATCAGGAATTTTATCAAATGCATTGTGCTCATGAAAACTGATCTGTCGAGTAGCAATTTCAAAATGTTTTAGCAATTGACCCGTATTTCTTGTGTCTTCTGCTGCAATCAGATCAACACTTTTCAAAATCTCCACTGCACGAAAGGTCATGTCTTGTAAATTCCCAATAGGAGTGGGCACCAAATAAAGAGTGCCATAAGAGGATTGACCTTTAAAACTTTTTTGTACTCTCATCTTCGCTCCTACTCTCGAAATAGCAATTCAGTGCACATCATACAATCTTCTTCACTTTCTCGACGTTGTCCGTAAGCATCATTACAGATATGAAAGCCATCTTCATAAATTCCTTCCAAATGTTCTCGACCTTGAAAGAGGGATTTGCCTGGTTTTGTTTCTTGAATTTGTGCTAGACGTTCCCTTAATTTATTATTTTCTAAACGTAGTGTCGTATTTTCTTCCACTAAATCTTGAATATATTTTTTTATATCTTCGATTTCTTCTAAGTTCTTAGCCAAGGTTAAGGAAAAACCATCAAAAAAATCAAACAAATCTTTTTTATCCATTAACTATTATGTCCTCCAATGAGTAGGTTAAACTCCCCTGTCTATCCTCAAATTTTAATTGAACTGTTTCTGATAAAATATCCATGCCGACAACTTCACCAACACCAATATCTGTCTTTATTTTCTCACCATAATCAGGGAATTTATCACGCGCCTCCTGATAAAAGTCATCTTCAAAGCTAAGGCAACACATCAAACGCCCACAATGACCATTCATCTTCCCAGAATTTAAGGAGAGGTGTTGATTTTTTGCCATTTTAATGGAAACAGGTGGAAATTCTCCTAAAAAAGTCGAACAGCAAAGAGGACGACCACAGGGGCCTAAACCACCATAAACTTTACTTTCTTCACGGTTAGTTAATTGTCTCAACTCAATTCTTGTTTTCAAAAGAGCAGCTAGTTCTCTTAATAATTGACGAAAATCTACACGCTTTTCAGCTGTAAAGGTAATCAAGACTTGACTACAATCCAAGGGATAAGCCATGTCGATAATTTTCATACCTAGTTGATGATCGCTCACCAACTGCTTTACCAAGGGAAGCTCTTTTTCAATTCTACTTTTGTTTTGTTCGGCTTGTTTAAAATCTTCTGAGGTCGCAAGTCGAAGTACCTGTTCAGTAGTAGGAAAAGAATGCGTCAGTTGCTCAGCTTCTACAACCACTTTGGCTAAATCAGCACCTTTTTCTGTATCAACAACTAGCCAAGTATCTTTAACATATGTTTTATCTGTTTGAACAAGGGATAAACTTCCTTTATTTTGGTATTTTACACCTAGTATAACTGTCATACTAACACCATATACTCCAATACATTTTGAAAATTAACGTGATGTTGCCACATTCTGTAAGCTTCAACCAACCGAGATAAATAATTTAAACTCGCCGTACTTCTAGACTGATTAAAAATAATAGGCAAAATTTTAAAGACCAACTCTTGTTCTCCCTTATCACTAGCCAGAGTGACCAACCTTGACACTTCAAGATAAGCTTGTGAGTCATCAAGCGATAAAAGATTTACCCAGCGTTGACAAACTTTAATCAGTTCTAAGATTTTATGGTTGGAAGACAAAAGTTCGACATCCTCCCAATTAGAAACAAGTTCAGCTAAAATCTCGGCTTCCGTCTTTAAAAAGCCCTTATTTTCTAATTCTCCAACCAAGAGCGATCGATTTTTTAGAAAATGGAACTCTTGGCAACGACTTCTGATGGTCGGCAAAATCTTATTTTCATCATCTGTCAATAAGACAAGGTAAGATTGTGCAATAGGCTCCTCCATTAACTTTAAGAGACTATTACTGGCATTAAGGTGCATTTTATCAGCATCTTGGATAATAAAAAATTGAGAAGAACTCTCGTAGCCAGATTTAGAAAATTCTTGCAAGAGTTGCCTAATAGTATCAGTCTTAATGACTTGATTGACTGGTCGAATTATTTTAACATCAGAGAAGTCTTCGCTTGTAATCAAGCGACACGAACGGCAACGCTGACAAGGTAATTTATCAATTTTATCTTGACAAAAACGGCTCTGTGCCAAATAAATCGCCATATCAAGATTACCAAATCCACCTGAAAAGAGATAGGCATGGCTGATCTGGTCGGACTGAATGATTTGTTGAAACTGTTTAAAAAGCTTAGGTTGTAATTGTTTTAATGACATCCTGTTTCCTCAAGATAAGAAAGGATTGTCTGATAAGCTTCTGAAACAACTTCTGATAAAGGCTTACTCGCATCAATGATGACGATACGAGAATCATCTTTAGCGAGCTCAAGATAGCCCTGTCGTACTTTTTGATGCATCGAAAGCGCCTCTAAATCTAAACGATTCACCTCACGTTCATCTGCTTGCTTGATACGGCTCAATCCTACTTCAGAAGGGACATCAAACAAAAGCGTTAAATGAGGTTTCAAACCATCTGTCGCATAAGTATTCAACCAATTAATACTTTCCTTATCCAAGCCTCGCCCATAACCCTGATAAGCCATTGAGCTATCAATAAATCGGTCCACTAAAACAATAGCCCCTCTTGATAAAGCAGGTAAAACTTTTTCAACTAAGTGTTGACGACGGGCAGCAATATATAATAAAAGCTCTGTTTTATCATCCATAGCCGTATGTTCGACATCTAGAATCACATTCCGAATAGCCTCTGCGATCCTAACACCACCTGGTTCTCTTGTTGAAATAACTTCAAGTTTCTCTTGTTGTTCTAAAAGTGGCAGGATGGCTTGTAAAACACTGGTCTTTCCTGCACCATCTGGCCCTTCAAATGAGATTAAACTACCTTTTTTCATCCTCTTCCTCAATCATGTTAATAGTCCTATTTTACCAAAATTTTACAAGAAAAGGGAGTGAAAGTAGGGGCTATTTGAAAAATCCATCCCACTATCACTCCTTCATTCTTTTAAAAACCAACTTTTGCTTTTGTTCTCTCAATAGCCTCAACTTCAAAGCCCTTAGCTTCGATTTTAGCTTTTAAAGCTTCTAAATCAACGTCACCTTCTAACTGTACCTCAATTGCAATCTTACCTGATTTTCGAGGTAGATGTAGGGTACTCTTGATGTTCAAGTTTTCCTCTACAATAATACGTAAAAGATCTCCTAAAACACCAACCTTATCATCAGCCAAGACATGAAGGCGAGCTCCTTCTTCACCGTATCCTGAAATTTGTAAAAAGGCACGAAAAACATCTTTATCAGTGATAATTCCTGAGACCATATCATTATCCATAACAGGCAAGACACCAATACTATGTTTAATCATTAGATAAATCGCATCTTCTAAGCTAGCATATTTAGAAACTGTGACAACATCTTTAATCATGACATCACGAATTTTTGTCTTATTAAGCAAATAATTCATCTCATAAATAGACAAACTTGTCGCTTTAGATGGGCTAGCCTCAGCGATAGTACCTTCTGTTACCAAACCAACTAACTTATCATTTTCAATAACAGGTAAACGACGAAGCCCTTGCTCACGCATAATTTCTGAAACATGGGCAACTGTTGTATCTGGAGATACATACACGACTTTTTTAGTCATAAAATCTTTTACTGACATTTCTCTAGCCTCCATCTTTTTGATACTTTTATTATATCACATTTTGTAATCGTTTACGAAAACTTTATGAAAATATTTTGGCTAAATCAAACCTTGTTTCTTTCCTCTTCTGCCATCAAGAACTGAGCTAAAGCTAGATAAAAGAAAATAATAGCAAAAAAGGAGCCACTAACTGCTCCTTTTTTCTAATCATTAACCACCTAGATAGGCTTTACGAACCTCATCTGATGTTAAAAGTTCTTGACCTGTACCAGAAAGAACAATCTTACCAGTTTCAAGAACATAACCACGATCAGCAATAGATAATGCTTTATTGGCATTTTGCTCAATCAATAGAACAGTTGTCCCTTGCTTTTGAATATCTTGAATAATATCAAAGATTTCTTGGATAAAGATTGGGGCAAGTCCCATAGACGGTTCATCTAACAACAAAAGTTTAGGTTGGCTCATCAGCGCACGCCCCATGGCAAGCATCTGTTGCTCCCCACCTGAGAGGGTTGCTGCATCTTGATTTTTACGCTCTTCTAGACGTGGAAAACGTGCAAAGATTTTCTTTAGATTAGCTTGATTTTCTTCACGGTTATTACGTAAGAAAGCTCCCATCTCTAAGTTTTCCATCACTGTTAAACCAGCAAAAACATGACGTCCTTCGGGAACTTGTGATAAACCATCTGCCACAATTTTACGAGCAGGAACTTTTTGGATTTCTTGTCCTAAAAATTCAATTTTTCCAGCCGAGGGACGAACAAGACCTGAAATAGTCCGTAAAATAGAGGTTTTACCAGCACCATTAGCCCCAATAAGAGTGACAACTTCACCTTCATTAACCTCAAAGCTAACATCTTTGACTGCTTCAATCACACCATATTTTACAGATAGGTTATCTACTTTCAACATCGCCATTATGCCTCACCTCCAAGATAAGCTTCAATAACACGTTTATTGTTTTTGATTTCATCTGGTGTTCCATGGGCAATTAAGCGACCATATTCCAGAACATAGATGCGTTCTGTAACTTCCATTACCAAGCTCATATCGTGTTCAATCAAAATAATGGTAATTCCAAACTCTTCTTTAATTTTTCGAATCAGACCTGTTAATTCTGCTGTCTCTTGAGGGTTCATCCCTGCCGCTGGCTCATCTAGAAACAGGATTTTAGGTTCTGTTGCAAGGGCACGAACAATTTCCAAGCGACGTTGTTGCCCATAAGGAAGATTTTTAGCTAATGTCTCAGCATCACCATCTAAATCAAAGATTGCCAAAAGGTCCAAAGCTTTTTGACGCAATTCTTCTTCATTTTGATAAAATTTTGGCAAACGTAAAAAACTCGCTAAAATATGTGGTTTACGATTATTTCCAAGTCCAATCAAAACATTATCAAGTACCGTCATATCCTTAAACAAGCGAATGTTTTGGAAGGTACGTGATAAACCTAGTGAGGCGATAGTATAGGGTGCTTTACCATTTAAAACAGTACCATCAAGCGTAACAGTTCCCTCACTTGGCTCATAAACACCTGTCAAGAGGTTGAAAAGAGTTGTCTTACCAGCTCCATTAGGACCAATAAGCCCTACTAACTCCCCCTCGTTTAATTCCATTGTCACATCACCTACGGCAGTCAAGCCACCGAAGTTTTTGGTTAAATTTTTAACTTCAAGAAGTGCCATTAGTTTTTGCCCTCCTTATCTTTTTTAAAGAATTTCATTAAACTGAACTCTTTTGTTCCAAGTAAACCACCTGGTCGGAATACCATAACAAGAATTAATGCTAATGAGTAAATAATCATACGAAGATCAGAGACATTTTGCAAGAACATATTTAGAACACCTAGGACAATTGCTGCAACAATAGTACCTGTCATTGAACCAAGTCCACCAAATACCGCAATAATCAAGAATTCAATTGATTTCATGATTGTAAAGTCTTTAGGCATGACTGTTCCGATATAACCAACTTGTAAGGATCCTGCGATACTAGCTGTGATAGCCGCCAAAACAAAAGCCATTACCTTAACCTTGGTGGTATTAACACCCATTGACTCTGCTGCGATTTCATCTTCACGAACAGCAATCACCTCACGTCCGATTGGGCTACGCAAGAAATTGATGGTTAAAACAGTTGTTAAAACAACAAAGATAAAAACAACTGGCCAAGTCGTATATTCTAGAATCCCTGTTAGACCAGCCGCACCGTTTGTCAAGTCGCCACCATTGACAATGGCCATACGAATAATCTCAGCAACACCAAGTGTAGCAATAGCAAGATAATCTCCCTTCAAACGAAGAGTTGGAATACCTACAATAAGTGCAATAATAGCCGCCAAAACAGCGCCCACAAGCATAGAGAGGTAAAATCCTGCAAAGGTAGGATTTGAGGTTGTTAGAATAGCCGTTGCATATGCCCCAATTGCCATAAAGCCAGCTTGACCTAGTGAAAATTGCCCTGAAAAACCTAAAACAAGGTTAATTCCCACAGCCATAATGATATTAATCCCGATCTGCATCAAAATTTGTACATAATAAAGATTAATAACACCAGCCATCGCTAAAGCATAAATAATACCATAAGTAGCTAGAATAAGTGCTAACCAAGTTAAATTAACTTTTAAATTTTTCTTCATTACTTACACCTTCTCTTTCACATTTTTACCAAGGATACCCGCTGGACGAACGAGAAGAATGATGATCAAAATAGCATAAACAATCGCGTCTTTGAAACTTGATAAACCAATTGAAACAGAGAAAGTTTCTAAAAGTCCAATAACAAAACCACCGATAGCAGCTCCTGGAATAATTCCAATACCACCTAATACAGCAGCGACAAAGGCTTTAATACCTGGTGTCATCCCCATAAGAGGATCAATCGCATTGTAATAAAGACCAATCAAGCATCCCGCAGCCCCTGCTAAAGCTGATCCCAAAGCAAAAGTAAAGCTGATTGTACGGTTAACATTAATCCCCATCAACTGTGCCGCATCACTATCAACAGACACCGCACGCATGGCTTTTCCCATCTTTGTTTGCTTAACAATAAAGTTCAAACCAAGCATCAAGACAATTGAAACGGCCAAAATCGTCAACTGGACGTTAGTTACCGTTACAGGTCCTAAATGATAACGGACTGTTTCAAGGGCTTGCGGAAAGGCACGTGTATTAGCACCTACAAAATAAACCATTCCATACTCTAAAAGGAAAGATACCCCAATTGCTGTAATCAAGGCTGCAATACGCGTTGAATTTCTCAGTGGACGATAGGCTAAAAACTCAATGACAACACCTAAAAGTGCTGTCAAGGCCATTGTTAAGACTAAAGCCACAAAAAAGTTCATCTTAAAGGCATTAATCAAATAATAACCAATAAACGCACCCATCATGTATAAATCACCATGAGCAAAGTTTATGAGCTTGATAATACCATAAACCATTGTATAACCTAATGCTAAGAGGGCATAAACACTTCCTAGAATTAAGCCATTGACAAGTTGTTGAAGCATGTTTTCACCAAACTTTCTATAACATAATAATATCTGGAAAAGGAGCTTTCCTTTCCCAGATACTGTAATTTTTAGATATATTATTTAACCTCAACGACAGTTGCAGAATCTTCTTTACCGTCTTTGAGACCAATCATAATTGCTGACTTAACAGGATTGTGTTTTTCATCAATTGTTGTTTTACCTGTTACCCCATCAAAATCCTTAATCTTAGCAAAGTTCTTAGCAATTTCGCTTGAGTTTTCAGCATTCTCTGCAGCTTCTGCTACCATGTAAACAGAATCATAAGCAAGTGCAGCAAACATGTTTGGTTCTTCACCATATTTTGCTTTATATGACTCTACAAATTTAGCAGCTTTATCAGATAAATCAACTTTTGTTGAGTAACCAGAAACATAATAAACATTGTTTGTTCCTGCTGCTGTAGCATTTTCAATGAATTTTTCATCGCTAAAGCCGTCAGGTCCAAGAATTGGTTTATCAATCCCCATGTCACGCGCTTGTTTTGTAATTAAACCTGTTTCAGTGTAGTAACCAGGCATAATGATCGCATCAAACTCTTTATCTTTGATTTTTGTTAAAGCAGCTTGGAAGTCTTTATCACCTGCTTGGAAAGTTTCTTCTACAACAATTTCCCCTTTATATTGGTTTTTAAACTCATTGGCGATACCTTTGGCATAGTCACTTGAGTTATCATAATAAAGGACAACTTTTTTAGCTGAAAGGTTTTCTGTAGCATATTGTGCCAAGACTTGACCTTGGAAACTATCTTGGAAAGTCGTACGGAAAACGTACTCTTTTACTTTTCCATCTGCATAAGTTAGGTTGTCTTGTGTACCAGAAGGTGTCACAAGAGGGACTGCTGCTTTTGTTGCTGCCGGTGTTGCTGCTGCTGTGGCACCAGAAGTTGCAGGTCCAATCATCACATTAACCTTATTTTGAGTGACTAAGCTGCTAGCAACAGATGCCGCTTCATTGTTTTCAGACTTGTTATCTTTTGAAACAATTTCAAGCTCTTTTCCATCTACACCACCTGCTTTATTGATTTCATCAACGGCAAGCTCCGCAGCATTTTTTTGAACTTGACCATAAGCCGCAACTGCTCCACTCAACTCAAAGTTCAAACCAACTTTAATCGTATCTCCAACTTCTGTACCAGTCGATGAAGATGAGCCACTAGGCGCTGCCCCACAGGCTGCAAGAACAGCTGTACTCGCAAAAGCAAGAGCTGCTAATGTTAATTTCTTTTTCATCTCTATATCTCCTTAAAGTTATCTAAAAATATACGTTAATAAGAATACTGAATTATCTGATAATTGTCAAGCTATTGGGACTATTTTTTTCGATATCCAGTTCTTCTTGATGAAGATTCCCTACAAAATTTTGATCAATCACTTTGTAGGACGACACTTTAATATCTTTAACAAACTTCTGTTTTTCCAAATAACTCACAACTTCGTCTAAGTCAGCCACATCAATATACAACACAAGATAACGCAATCGTCTAGAATGGTAATGAACATCACCGAATTTAGACACTTTTCTAGCATCACGATTGTAGTAAAGATAGACCGCCACACCTATCCGATCTTTTTTGTCCACGATTAGCTATTCCTTTCTCTAATATGATGGCCTTTAGCATGAGGACGTCTATGAGGCGACAAAGGCAGGGCTTCATCTACAAAAATATCCTCCGATACACTTTTGGCTAAATAATGACTAACTGTTGATAAGAGTGCTTGTAAATCATGCTCTGCCTGTCGCATTTCTTGAACTAAGGGATCCAAATCAAGTTGCCTTTTTTGTAATAACCACTCTTTTTTTAAGACCTTTAAGTCTTCTCTGTAAGGCAAATAAGCCTTTTGATTTTCAAAATCTTGATTTAAAGCAGAAAACAGTTGCAACCTTTCTTGTAAAGAAGTATTCTCCTGAAAACGAGTTTTTACGTTTTTATAATTTTTGACCTCTTTTGTTTCCAAAATGGACGCTACTAAAGCATCAATCGCATCGTCAATCTCTATTAATTCTTGATTTATTTCTAGCATATAAAGATTATATCAAAAAAAAGAAGTGGAGACTAGGTTGCTCCACTTCCACCTTTTTGATTTTATTTTAAATCATTATTAGCCATAATATCATCAATAAAGCCATATTCTAATGTTTCTTGCGCACTCATCCAGTAATCACGTTCCGCATCCTTATGAACTTGTTCAATTGTTTTCCCTGAATTATCAGCTAAGATTTGTTCTAAGTTTTGACGTGTTTTTAAAAGATGCTCTGCAGCGATAGCCATATCTGTTTGTTGAGTGCCACCACCTGTTCCGCCCATCGGCTGGTGAATCATGTACTCAGCATTGGGTAACATGAAACGTTTTCCTTTAGTACCTGATGAGGCAATGATGGTTCCCATAGAAGCTGCAACACCCATTACAATAGTTTGGACATCAGATTTAATAAAGTTCATCGTATCTACAATTGCAAGTCCTGCCGATACGGAGCCACCTGGCGTATTGACATAAAGATAAATATCCTTTGTATTATCCTGAGCATCAAGGAATAAGAGCTGAGCAATAATAGAATTTGCCATATTATCCTCAACTGGCCCTGTCAGCATAATAATACGATCTTTTAGCAAACGTGAGTAAATATCATACGAGCGTTCACCACGGCTAGTTTGTTCAATAACTACTGGAATCATAGAATTTCTCCTTTTTCTTAGAAGTTCCTACTTCTATCAATTAAGATATTACCATTATAGCTTTTTGGTCAATCTTGGTCAAATAAAAAATTTACTATTTTTTAGAAAAAGCAAAAGGTTGAAAGAACGCTCTCAACCTTTGATAAAACTTATTTTGTCCCAAACAAACGATCACCAGCATCTCCAAGTCCTGGAACTATATAACCATTTTCATTGAGCTTTTCATCCAACGCCGCTGTGTAGATGTCAATATCTGGATGGGCATCTTGTAATTTCTTAACCCCTTCTGGTGCCGCAACTAAGCAGACAAACTTAATATTCGCTGCACCACGTTTTTTAAGAGAATCAACTGCTAAAATAGCAGAGCCCCCAGTTGCTAACATAGGATCTACAAGAAAAATTTGACGTTGATCGATATCTTCTGGCAATTTCACTAGATATTCAACGGGTTCAAGAGTCTCCTCATCACGATACATCCCAATATGACCAACCTTAGCAGCTGGAACAAGGCTAAGTAAGCCATCAACCATACCAATACCTGCACGCAAAATTGGAACGATTGCTAATTTTTTACCCGCTAACTGCTTTTGAACAGTTTTTACAATCGGTGTCTCAATCTCAACGTCCTCTAGTGGCAAATCACGTGAGACCTCATACCCCATTAACATAGCAATTTCATTAACAAGCTCACGAAAATCTTTTGTCGAGGTACTAGTACGACGCAAAATAGAGAGTTTATGCTGGATTAGTGGATGCGAAATAACTTGAAATTTTCCCATATAATATCGCTCTTTCGAGCTTCCTACTTTCTAAATTTTTTTCTCCTTATTATACCAAAC
The DNA here is from genome assembly GCF_050315295.1 of Streptococcus sp. SGI.013. Classification (NCBI taxonomy): domain Bacteria; kingdom Bacillati; phylum Bacillota; class Bacilli; order Lactobacillales; family Streptococcaceae; genus Streptococcus; species Streptococcus sp. SGI.013. The sequence continues at coordinate 15,378 of NZ_JBNPOS010000012.1, read as the reverse complement.
TTCAAGGGAGTTTTCATCTAGAAAGAAAAGATTTTAAAAAGTTTCAGCTAAACGGCGACAGGCCTCCACAATGATAGACCTAGGTGCTGCTGCATTTAGTCTAGCATGTAATTTCCCTTCGCGACCAAAAGTTAAACCATCATTTAAGATTAAACCAGCCTCTTTTTCTAGTTTCTCAAACAATTCCGAATGAGATAAGCCATAGTCAGAAAAATCAAGCCAAATCAAATAAGTTCCTTCTGGTTTTAAAAATTTTATTCGTGGTACTTCTTTACTCAAAAAGTCAGCAATGTAGTTGATATTATCCTCTAGAACACCTTTGAGCTCCTCTAGCCACGGTTTTCCATAAGTTAGGGCAGTCTCCGTAGCTATCAAACCTAGGCTTGAAATTTCATGCTGATTATTTCTTAGCTGAATTTTACGAAAAGCTGCGCGAAGCCCTGGATTTTTAATCAAGACAAAACTATTTTTTGTTCCTGCAATATTGAAAGTTTTAGTAGCACTACTTAAAATCACTGAAAAATCCGAAAAATCTTCCGAAACGGTATTAAAGCTATGATGTTGATTCCCGTACAAAGCCAAATCTTGATGAATTTCATCTGAAAGTAAGATAACATGATATTTTTGGCAAAGTTTTCCAATTTTTTCAAGTTCATCTTTAGACCAAACACGACCACCTGGATTATGAGGGCTACAAAAAAGATAGATTTTAACTTGATGCTCAACAATATCTTTTTCCAGCTGCTCAAAGTCAATTTCAAAGTGGCCATTTTTTTCAATTAAAGAATTATTAACCAGTTTTCTCTGATTTAAGGTAATTGTTCGGGCAAAAGGGGGATATACAGGTGTATTAATCAACACAGCATCTCCTTCTTTTGAAAAAGCTTGTAGGGCTACCGAAATAGCAGGAACAACTCCCTCAATCAAGGTGATATCTTCTTTTGAGATAAAGTAACCGTGCTGCTCCTTTTCCCAATTAACAATTTTATCTAACAGGCTATCTGGTGTCGCATTGTAGCCATAAACACCATGCCTTGCAAATTCTTCTAAAGCTTTGGTCATTTCTGGAAAGGTCACAAAATCCATGTCAGCAATCCAAAGTGGCAACAAATTTTTATCTTCTTTTGTCGCCTGCCACTTGACAGCATTAGTTGATAAACGCTCAGGTACAGTGATAAAGTCATATTTTGTCATCTTATCCCTCCAAAGCTGTCTTTAAATCTGTTATCAGATCCTCTGCATCTTCAATTCCAACTGATAAGCGTAAGAGATCATCTGTCAAACCATAGGCATGACGAACCTCAGCTGGAATATCAAAGTGGGTCTGTGTAGCAGGGTAAGTAATCAAACTTTCAACCCCTCCTAAGCTTTCTGCAAAAGTGAAAACTTCCAAAGTATTGATGATTTGTGGAATATTTTCTTGGTTCTTAACTTTAAAGGAAACCATGCCACCTTTTCCTGTATAAAGTACCTCTTTAACTGCTGGAGACTGTCGCAAGGCTTCTACTACAGCTTTGGCATTCTCTGTTGATTTTCCCATGCGTAGCTTCAATGTTTTTAACCCTCGAATCAAAAGGTAACTGTCAAATGGGGATAGAACAGCTCCTGTTGTATTCAAATTAAAGAAAAGTTTATCATAAAGCTCTTGATCACTGGTTAAGACAACCCCAGCCAAAACATCATTATGGCCTGAAAGGTATTTCGTAGCAGAATGCACCACGATATCTGCTCCTAAAGGAATAGGATTAAGATAAACAGGGCTATAAAAGGTATTATCCACAATCACTTTAGCTCCTAGTTGATGAGCTTTATTGGCGATACTTTCAATATCAAACTCTACCATCAAGGGATTAGTTGGTGTCTCTAAATAAACAAGGTCAATCGTATCATCTAGCTGCTCAATAAGTTCGTCTTCTGTATTGGCATAAACAAAAGAAAAGCGTCCTTCTTTTTCTTTCTCATTAAACCATCTAAATGACCCACCGTAGAGATCTCTGGCCGCCAAGACCTTACTTCCTACAGGAAAAATTTCCATGGCAAGTACAATTGCACTCATCCCTGAACTTGTTGCTAAGGCAAATTCTGCCTGTTCAATAGCAGCTAAAGTTTCTTCTAATTGCGTTCGAGTTGGATTTTTCGTACGAGTATAGTCATATCCTGTAGATTGACCAAATTCTGGATGCTGATAGGTGGTTGAAAAATGTAAGGGAGTTGTTAACGCTCCAGTCGCTTCATCTGATTTAATACCAGCCTGCGCTAAGATAGTGTCTAATTTATAAGATTTTGTCATGATTTCCCCCTGATATTGTTTTCTTATTATTCTACCACTTAAACAGCCATTATAACGTTTTTCTTGTATATCATTTATTGATAGTTAGCTATAGTTTTTACTTATAACGTATCAAAAAAAATCTAGATATTAATCTAGATTTTTAAACAGACTCTATTTTTAACATTTGGCGCAGACGTTGTGCACGACTTCCGATTAATTTATCAAGACTACGGGTCAATAAGGCTAAATAACCATATACCGCTACACCAACAAATCCAACAATTACTAAATAAATGGCGCTTTGGACATAGCCGTTTGGAACAAAAATAAAGCCTAAGATAAATTTTGTTAATATCACAAAAATCGCCATAATCCCTGTCATCAGTACAATAAGTAGAGCATTTTTTACCATAATTTTAGGATTAAAGTGAGTCACTTGACGGATCCGTTGATACATTAAAACGACAGGAACTAATAAACCAATAGTGGTGCTAAGCACTGGTCCATAAGAGTGAAAAAGATAAATAAGAGGAATCTGTAAAACCACTTTAACAGCTAAACCAATTAAAAAATATCGAATCGCACGACGTCTCTCAAAAAGGGCTAATAACATCGGAGATAACATGGTGTAAAAACTTACCACTAAAGTTTGTAGCAAAACAGCAATAAAGAGATGAATCGCAAGTGTCTCTGACTGCCCATAAAAGACTGTATAGAGTGGCTCAGCTAATAACACGGAACCTGTAAGAGCTGGTATCATAAAGATCATTAACATTTGAACGTTATTCAAAATCATACGAGCAATCGCTCTTTTATCTTTTTTCACAAAATTTTCGGTAATCAATGCAATTCCCACACCACCGATAGAGGAAGCAACAGAAATCAAAATCATGACAATCTTGTTAGGATTAGCATAGAAATACGTGTACATGGTGACCAATTGTTTCTCGGAAAAATTTGTGAACCACTTCATGCTATTGATAAAAGTTGCCTGATCAATCAAGCTAAAAATAGAAACTGCAGCTCCTGTTACAATAAAAGGAATGGCTTCTTTCGTTGTCTCAATGAGAATTTGGAGAGAATCAATCTCTTCATCAATATCCAATTCTGAAAAGAACTTCCCTAATACACCCATTTGCCATAAATAATAACCCAGGACCAGCATACTAGCCAACATCCCAATAAAAGCCGCAAAAGTTGATTGAATCACAGCTGCAACATAATCACCTGATCCCATTTTCATAATGAAAAAGGTCGCTAATAGCATCCAAATAATCCGAATAATCTGCTCGGCAATTTGACTAATAGAAAAGGGCTTTAAATCATTGTACCCTTGGAAAAATCCGCGGATTACACTCATGACAGGAAAAATTAAAACAGACAGTGACAGACTCTTTATCACAGGAATGAGTTCTGCACCCGAACCTGACATGCCTGCAAAAATCCCTGCACCAAAATACATCACAGAAGCACCAATAATGCCTAGTATCAACATGAAACGCATAAAGTGCCGCATCAGATAGATATTATGGCTTTCTTTTCCTAAGGCATTGTATTTTGCAATCTGCTTAGCGATCGCAACTGGAATACCTGCTGTTGAAATCAATAAAAACAAGGCATAGATACTATAGCCCATATTAAATAAACCATTAGCTTCTGCCCGATGCTCTCCCATCCACATATACCAAGGAATGATATAAAGGGCGCCTAATAGGCGGCTGACAATATTACTCATGGTTGACCATGCTGTCCCGCGTAACATTTTTTCTTCTTGACTAAGAGCCGACTGAGACAGCGACGAACGAGTAGTTTCTTTATCCATTAGTTACTTCCTAGAATTTTTTCAATCAAATTTATTATAAACTTTTCCTTTTGACTTGTAAAACAGGAACATAAGGTCTAAAATATTACTATGATTACAATTGAACATGTTTTAGACATTTTAAAAAATGACCAGAATTTTCGAGAAATTCTTTTTAACGGATACTATCATTACCATGCTTCTGATATTTGTTTTGAGCAATTAAGTTATGACAGCCGAGTAATAGATCAAAAAACACTATTTTTTGTCAAGGGTGCTCATTTTAAAAAAGAATTTTTAGATAAAGCAATCAGCTCTGGTTTAACCTATTATATTTCTGAAAAAGATTATGAAGTTGATATTCCCGTTATTCTTGTTAACGATGTGAAGCAGGCGATGAGTTTGGTTGCCATGGCTTTTTATGGTAATCCTCAAGAGCAATTAAAACTTTTGGCATTTACAGGTACAAAAGGTAAAACGACTGCTGCTTATTTTGCCTACCAGATTTTAAAGCAAGAACATAAACCAGCTATGCTCTCTACCATGAACACCACGCTTGATGGAAAAACATTCTTTAAATCAAGTCTCACAACACCTGAAAGCTTGGACCTCTTTGCCATGATGGCTGAAGCTGTCAAAAATGGAATGACACATCTGATCATGGAAGTTTCCAGTCAAGCTTATCTCGTAAAACGGGTTTATGGCTTAACCTTTGATGTCGGTGTTTTCTTAAATATTAGTCCCGATCACATTGGGCCTATTGAACACCCCACTTTTGAGGATTATTTTTACCATAAACGCCTCCTAATGAAAAATAGCCGAGCAGTGATTATTAATAGTGAGATGGACCATTTTGATCTCTTAAAAGAGGAAGTTGCGACAAAAGATCATGACTTCTATGGAAAATTCTCTGAAAACCCTATTTCACACTCAAAAGCCTTTACATTTGATGTCGAGGGGAAGCTAGCTGGGCACTATCACATCCAACTCATTGGACGTTTTAACCAAGAAAATGCCCTCGCAGCAGCCTTAGCATGCTTGCGCTTAGGAGCATCACACCATGCTATCCAAAATGGAATCGCTGAAACAACTGTCCCAGGAAGAATGGAAGTGTTAACTCAAGCCAATGGTGCTAAAGTCTTTGTTGACTATGCTCATAATGGTGTCAGCCTTGATAATCTCATCAAAGTCGTCAAAGAGCATCAGACAGGACAAATCACCCTCATCCTAGGTGCACCTGGAAATAAGGGAGAAAGCCGTCGAAAAGATTTTGGCAAAATTATTAATCAATACCCTGAACTAAAGGTTATCTTATCTGCAGATGACCCTAACTTTGAAAATCCTTTAACCATTTCTCAAGAAATCCAAAGCCACATCCACCGACCTGTAACTATCATAATAGACCGTGAAGAAGCAATAAAAACAGCCCTAGCTCAAACTAAAACAGAGCAAGATGCCGTTATCATTGCCGGAAAAGGCGCAGATGCTTATCAGATTATTAAAGGAAAGCATGCCAATTACGACGGCGACATTGCTGTTGCCAAACGTTATTTATCATAACAAATGAAATAGTGATGACACAAAGCCATCAAGTCAATTCAAGGCTAAACAACAATAACCTCTCCCTGGCAAAAATAATTTGAATAGAAAGCGAGCATAAAAAACTATTCCCACATGTATAATGTGGGAATAGTTTTTTATTGGTTAACAGCTTAATGTAATGGCAGTGGAAATAGCCCACTCCATTTTTTAAGATTAAGCATTAAAACTCTCTGTTAATTGTGGTACAACTTGTTTCTTACGAGAAACTGCACCTTCAAGGAAGGCATGGTTGTTTTCAAGCTTAAAGTTAAACGCAGCTTCAACCTTATCCATATTTTGACCAAGTGCTAGGATTTCTGAGTTTGAATTAATGATATCTGTAATCATCAAAACAAAGTCTGAATAGCCGTTTACCTCTGAAGCTGCTACCATAGCTGCTTCAATCTCAGCTTGACGTTCAAGAACTTCTGCAATATCAACAGTATTAACTTGAGCGACACGGACAGCATTACCATTTAATTCGAACGTTTTAGCATCAATATCAATCAACTCTTCTGCTGATTTGCTTGCAAGGTTTGTCCCAGCTTTCAGCATAGCAATACCGTACTCCTCAAGGTTAACACCAGCAATCTCAGCAAGCTCTTTAGCTACTTGTGGATCTGATGCATGAGTAGTTGGTGATTTCAACAATAGCGTATCTGAAATCAAACCAGATAAGAGTAAGCCTGCAACCTCGCGTGGAAGCTCAACGCCTGCTTCTTTTGAAGCACGGTAAACGATAGATGATGCTGAACCAACTGGTTCTAAACGCATATAAAGCGGATTAGCTGTTTCAAAATTAGCTACACGGTGATGGTCAATAACTGCTGCAACCTCAACCTCACGGATATCAGCAATAGATTGCTGAAACTCATTGTGGTCAGTCAAGATTACTTGAGAAACTCCTTCTGCTTTAGCGGATGTCACTACACGAGGAGCCTCAACACCAAAATAATCCAAAACAAAAGCTGTTTCTTCATTTGGCGTACCTAATGCTACTGCCTCTGCCTCACGTCCCCAAGCTGTGCGTTCAAGATAAGCCCAACCATATGATGATGCAATAGCATCTGTGTCAGGATTTTGGTGACCAAAAACTAAAATTTTAGACATGTCTTTTACCTCATAAATCTTTTTCCTTCTTATTTTAACAGAACTGTTAAGTTTTTTCCACCGTTTCTCATACAAAAAAGCACCAGATCGACTGATGCTTTTTCAAGTGTTGTCTTTTTTTTCTTGTGATGATGGAATAGGCTCCACTTCAACTAAAGTTGCCTTTTTTATCCTATCAGTGTTAGCATTTCTCATTTGAGATAAGTTTCTAAATTTTTCTCTCAAATTAAGACTTCTAAAAGCTTTAACAAGCAGCTGATAACACAAAACAATGATGGATTCGAGTAATAAAAGGAGACTAAGAAGCATGACCCCAACTAAACTCCAAGTCATAAAAATAGTAACCCATAATTGAGATAATACCTTTTTGACGTTAGACAGATGATTATTTTGGATTGCTAGTGTTTCTAAAAATAAGTCTAGAATTCCCCTAATCAACCCCATTTTTAACTCACGTTCACTAGAAGAAGGAGAAAAAGCACCAGCCTTTACGACCAACAGTTCGTCTTCTATTGTGTACAATTCTACCTCATCTCCAAGGACAGGCTTAAAATCCAAGGTTTCACGAAAAACTTTTCTTATACTTCCATCGGAGCTTCTCAAATAGACACTATCTGAGGTCATTTTTACAACGGTAAACATCTCTTCTCCTTTCTCACTTATCTTTATCAGTATAGCAAGAAATTACAAGAAAGTAAATGAGGTAAAGAAATAGACAGGTACTAGGCTTTAACCCTCTTCAAATAATCTTGATAAGACTCTGTCTCCATAAGATTTTTCGCATTTTTAACGCGCTCAGCTGTCGGCGGTTTCACTCCCTCTAATGGATAAGGCACTCCCATCTCTCTCCACTTAAATTCTCCCATAGTATGATAAGGAAGAATCTCAAACTTATCCACATTTTTTAAGGTTTTAACAAATTTTCCTAATTCCAGCAAATCCTCATCAATATCCGTCAAGCCAGGAACTAAGACATGGCGAATCCATACTGGTTTCCCAATATCAGATAGGTACTTGGCACAATCTAAAATGGTCTGATTACTTTGACCTGTCACCTTTTTATGTTGCTTATTGTTAATTTCCTTGATGTCCAGTAAAACTAAGTCTGTAACAGCCATTAAACGATCAAATTTCACTAAATAGTCTGGATTATTTCTAAAAGGAAGAGCACAAGTATCTAAGGTGCAGTGAATACCAAGTTCTTGTGCCTTGGTAAACAAGGCAATTAAAAAATCAATTTGTAAAAGGGCCTCACCACCACTGACAGTGATGCCTCCTTTTTTCCCCCAGAACCCCTTAAAACGAAGCGCCTCAGCCAAGACATCATCCACTGTGCGCTCCTTGGCCTTGTTTGATTCCATAGCCCAAGTGTCTGGATTATGACAATATTGACATCGCATTTTACAGCCCTGTAAAAAAATAATAAAGCGTACCCCAGGCCCATCCACTGATCCAAAACTTTCTGTGGAATGAACCAAACCTGTTACCTGACCATAGTCTATATCTGTCATAAGCTCCCCTTTTTGTAACCGTTTTAATAGTAGTATTATACCATCTTTTACTAAAAAGTACACTGACAAGGTTTTCAAAAAATATAAAAAAATTTCTATAAAATGTAAAATTTTTAATAAATCACATGAAATTTAGTGTATAATATAATTAACCCTATTCTAATGAATGCAACCATTGGGATAGGGTTCTCATCAACCAGAACTAGGACAGTCGCATCGCTGTTCTAGTTTTTTATTGTTAAAAAACTGCATGGAAAAGCCCTATCACCTGCTATTTGTTTGCCTTACTGCTGGTGTTTACCACATATTTATAAAAATAAGGTTAGATGGGACACCTAACCTTATTCTTCTTCAATAGTTGTTTCTTCTGTGATGATCAATTTTAATTTAACAATCCGTCCATCCTTCACTTTATCATTAACCAAGGTTAGATGTTTTCCATTAGAGTCAATGTCAACACTATGTTTTTCTTCTTGACTGGGAATAGCACCGACTTCTGTTAAATAATAACCTGCTATCGTATCAACTTCAACATTTTCAATTTCTGTTTCAAAGTATTCATTAAAATCATTAAGAGTCATACTCCCTAAGACAATGTAAGTATGATCACCAATTTCACGCACCTCTAGTTCAGACTTGTCAGTCTCGTCATCAATCTCACCAACAATCTCTTCTAGAAGATCCTCTAAAGTGACAATCCCTGCCACACCACCATACTCATCTTTTAGTATGGCCATCTGATTATGTGTTTTGCGCAAAGCTTTTAATAAATCATCTACGAAGATGGTTTCTGGAACAAAAAGAGGTTCCTGCATAATTTTTCGAATAGAAAGCTTATCAAACCCCTGATTAAACCCTTCGTGTAACAGTTTTTTCGTATGAAGAACACCGATTACCTTATCTCTGTCATCATCATAAACAGGGATACGAGAGAAATTTTCTTTTAAAATAGCTTCAATAATAGCATTAGGTTCATCATTGATATCAACCATAAATGCATCAGTTCTTGGAACCATTACCTCACGCGCTAACAGTTCATCTAAGGAGAAGACACCTTGTAGCATATCAATTTCTTCAGCATCTAGTGTTTCCTCGCTATTGGTCAACATATAAGCAATTTCATCACGCGTCATTTTTTCATCCGCATCATCAAAAGTCATAGGGGTAATGCGACTCAAAAGGTTGGTTGAAACAGATAGCAACCAGACAAAGGGGCTAACAATTTTTCCTAAAATAATGATAACTGGAGCCGAAACAACTGCTAAATTCTCTTTCAAATTCATTGCAATACGTTTAGGATATAACTCACCCAAAACGATAGAAATATAAGTCAAAAACGCCAGAGAAATCATGCTACTTGCTGTCTGAGCTGTCGCTGAATTTCCTAGATACTTAGCAATCTCCTTACCAAGTGTATCAGCTAAACTAGCCCCTGATAAAAGGGTTATCAGGGTAATTCCAACTTGAATAGTGGATAAAAAGTTGTTAGGATTTTCAAGAACACTTAATAGACGGATAAATTTTTTATCACCTTCTGCTGCTTTTTGTTCTACTCTCGAGCGGTTTAAGGATACCATCGCCATCTCGCTAGCTGAAAAAAAGGCATTTAAAAGGGTTAAAACTAAAAGTAATAAAAATTGTAACAGTAAGGACTGACTACCAGGGTCTTCCATTGTTATCATTCTCCTCAAATTTAATATAGTCCTTCAATTATAGCACAATTCTCAACTTTTGACTAATCTTTTAAAAGACCTTTAAGAATATGATATAATGAAAGCAAAAGAGAGGGGGGAGTCTATGACTTTAATTTCACTAGAAAATGTCAGCGTCATCAAGCAAGGAAAAACCTTACTGGACAATCTTAATTGGGAGGTCAAAAAAGGAGAGGCTTGGGCCATCTTAGGTTTAAATGGTTCTGGGAAAACAACGCTGTTAAAGTTATTGATGGCAGAATTTTTTCAAAGTAGAGGAGACGTTTGTGTGTTGGGTGCCAAATTTGGACAGGGCGATATTACACCCATCCGCCAAAAGATTGGTATTGTCGGCTCTTTTATTGCAGAACGACTTCCTAAAAACATGCCTGCTGAACACATTGTCCTAACTGGAAAATATAAAAGTAGTATCTTATATAAAGCCTATGGTAGTAAAGAATTAAACGAAGCCAAGAACATGTTAGAACACTTAGGTGGCGCACATCTTATCGGACGCAGGTACTTCACACTCTCTCAAGGAGAGAAACAACTTTTACTTATTGCAAGAAGTCTCATGGAAAACCCTGACATCATCATCCTTGATGAAGCTACCAGTGGACTAGATCTTTTTGCTAGAGAAAAACTCCTCAAATTAGTTGAAAACATCAAACAACTCCCCCATGCCCCAACCATCCTTTATGTCACTCACCATGCTGAAGAAATAACATCCAGTATCAGCCACCTACTACTCCTTCGAGAAGGTCAAATAGTCGCTGCAGGAAAAAAAGAAGAGGTGCTGACACCTGAACATCTTAAACTGCTTTACGGAACAGCTGTTGAACTCATTCCAATTGGTGATGAACGCTATTTTATTCAGCCTAAATAAAAACAGGACTTAACCACTCCTTCAATGAGTGGTTAAGTCCTGTTTGGTTGGGGATAAAAATTAGATAGGGGCGGGTTCTAAAAAGTTATGATCAACCTCATTTAAGGAATAGCTTTCGAGTTCATTAACATTTTTTCTAAGACGTTTGGCTTCCTCTGCTGTTAAGATGCCCTTGTCTTGATACTCTGAAATCAGTTTTCGCTCTAAGTAATATCCTCGTAAAAGCTCATCCATATTATTTGGTCTTGCTCGTGTTAAAACCCTCTCAACAAAAGCACCTGATGCCATCACTTCTGCCTCTTGAAGACGTGACATTTGAAGGAAATTCACTAGGGCTGGACTATAAACCCCCTCAAGCTCCTCTAAAGCATCTAACACAAGCTCCGTATTTTGTAGATAAACATCTGCTAGATGGTCACGATTATCTTGACTCAGCTGAAATCGTTGTCGTTCTTCTTTTTTTAAAACTTGTCTTATGCGATACCCAAAGCTAGTCACCTCATGTAAGACAGCTCTTAAAACACGTAAGAATATCCGAAAACCATATGCAAAATTTGAGACAAATCCTCTATTAACCTGACCTTCTAACACTTTTAAATACCGTTGATAGATACGGTATTCTTTCAAGTCAATACGCCCTTTAGACAAGGCATACTCTAAGCCATCACTTTCAATGTCGATAATCAATAGTTGGATGATGGCTAATTCACGCTTAACCTCACTCGGTTCTTGTTCCAAAATCAAGCGTTCAATACGGTCTTTATAATTGTCAATAGCAGTATATAAGGCGGCTTTTTCTGTGCTATTTTTTACATCTTCTTCTAAGATTTGAACAACATCAGCTAAAATGGAAATTTGAGACACATGATTAACCTCCTCACTCCCTTCTCCTGCTAAGTAGGGAAGAACAACTAAGCCTGTCAAAAAACTCAATAGAGTAACGGCACCAACAGTAAAAAGTGTTAAACTGTATTGAAGGGAGTCTGTCTCTGGTAATAAAAGAATAGTAGCAATAGACACTGTCCCTTTGACACCAGAAAATGTTAATAGCAAAATATCTTGAATATAAGATGAAAACGAATTTTTTAAACGTCTGCTTTCCCAAAAGTAAAAATCGAGTCAAAAATAACAAGGCTGTCACTGCAATGACAATCCCTAATAGGTGCCAATTACTATAAAGTGGACTGGTCAAAGCTGGTTCCAAAATATGGGTCATTTCAAATCCAAAGACCATAAAAACCAAGCCGTTTAAAAGAAAAATCACCGTATCCCACACAACATGGGACACCTTATCAACTTGAGCATCAAATAAGGTTATTTTCTTCAAGCGTCTCGCCTGCATCACCCCTGCTATCACGACTGCAATGATACCTGAGACACCGACTTCACTAGCGATAAAATAAGCTAAAAGCGGTAAAGACAGCTCCAGTAAGAGTGCCCCTGTAACATCTGCTGCATCAAATTTTTCAAGTAAAGATAAACTCCAACGACTCAACAACGATAGGCTAAAACCAATTAAAAAGCCACCTAATATCGACCATAATAGTTGTAAACTAGCATGTGCTAAAGAAAAAGTCCCTGTCAGTAAGGCTGCCACAGCAAACTCAAAAGCAACTAAGCCGCTCGCATCATTTAAAAGCCCTTCTGACTTTAAAATATTTTCAACACTCTTTGGAAAATTAAAGCGGTTTGCCATTGAAATAAAAGCCACGGCATCTGTTGGACCAAGAGCCGCACCTAGAGCAAAGCAAGCTGCTAAAGGCATCTCAATAGGAAGAAAGATACCAGAAAAGTAACCTAGGACCAGTGTGGTCACAAAGACAGTAGGGAGAATCAGATACAATATAATAGAGCGGTGCTCTAAAAAGCTAGCAATGTCACTTTCCTGCCCCTCTCTAAAGTTAATAGGGGCAATCACAAATGCTAGAAATAACTCTCCGTCTAGTTTAAACTCAGAGCCTTGGTAGAATAAACCTAACAAAAGTCCAAAAACTAACTGAATAAAGGGCAAAGGAAGTTTAGGGAGCATCCTGTTGATAACATTGGACAAAATCAAAGCCAATAAAAAAGTGATCAACATAATGGCAAAATGCATAAAGACCTCCTAACGTTTTTGGCAACAATGCCCATAGAGTTCCCTTTGTTTATTAATTTTTTCCTCAATCACTGAGACATCTCGCGCTTCCAATCTCCGCTGACATTTTTCTAATTCTAAAGCTGCTAACTTTTTTTGAATTTTTAAAATCTTTTTATCTTGAAAGGCAACTCTTTCTTGGGCAACGTGATGTTTAGGTTTATTCTCAATGTATTTTTGACGCATCTGCGTAATTTTTTCCAGTACATTAGTTTCCATTTTCTGTTTCCTTCAATTTTTCAATCATAATTAAAAAAGGTGGTGTGTTAATTTGATTAAGAGGTTGGTAAGCCATTACAGTGAAATATTCTTGCGGCAGATCCTCGACATAATGTAATAGGGCATTTTTTTCATAACTTCCCCCCTCATGACCATAATAAACCATAATAGCTACTCGTCCGCCTACTTCTAGACGCTCCAAAATCTGTTCAAGCGCAGACAAGGTTGTCTTAGGAACCGTAATGACGCTCTTATCTGCACTTGGAAGGTAGCCTAAATTAAAAATAGCTGCACGAATACGATCAACATAGTTCCCAACGGTTTCATGCCCTTCTAAGATAAGCTCTGCATTACTAATACCAGCCTCTTTCAAGCGTTGCCTTGTTCTTTCTAATGCTTGCTGTTGAATATCAAAAGCATAGACTTTTTTAGCTAATTGTGCTAAAAAAAGCGTATCATTTCCATTTCCCATTGTCGCATCTACTGCGACACTTTCTTTGTCCAAGACCTCAGCTAAAAAGTCATGGGAAAGATGAATCGGTCGTTTTATCATAGCGTCCTCACTTTTTCTGTCATAGGGATTATTATAGCACTTTGCAGCAAGGAAAAAAAGCAAAAGAAAAAGGATGGCTGTACCAACCTTTGTTTAAAAATCTATTGAGCTCTCCTGTCTGACTTATTTTTGTTTGGCTTGAAAACGCCATTCAAACCGTTTTTGATCGTAAAAAGGATACAGGAGATTTAACACACCATACCCCATCACAAAACCTGCCAAAACATCCGTTGGATAGTGAACCCCTAAATATATCCGTGACAAACCAACAAAAGCAATCAAAAGGACTAACAGAGCTTCAAACACTGTTTTGCGCCAGCTTTTTTCCAAACGCTGATGAAGAATAATCAGAAGACTGCCAAAAATCAAGAAGGCTCCTAAAGAGTGCCCACTTGGAAATGAAAAACCATCTGCATGAACAAGATGTTCTATCGAAGGACGAGGACGATCGTAAATATTTTTTAAAACGACAATGAGCACACCAGCTAAAACGCCACTTAAGGCAACCAGCCCAGCTTCAACTTTCCATTTTTTGACAAAATAAAGAAAGGCAGAGATTGCTAGGACTAAAATCACCTGAGTGGACGTATTTCCTACAAGGGTAATACTTTTAAACAGCGAGGTTAAAAAGTCAGGCAGAGAGCCTCGAATAGCAGATTGAATCGGTTGATCAAAGACCACCAACTGCTCTGGGTAAAATCGAACGACATAACCGAGCATCACAAAGGCTAAAATAGCAAAGGAAGCTCTTGTAAGATAAAGTTGTTTATTTTTCATAAGAATATTTTAGCAATAAAGGCTTAAGCGAAAGATAAAGTAAAGCAAAAGAAAGTGTAAAAATTAGTCCTTGAATCAGATTAAAGGGGAGGACCATCCCGATCATATACCGACCAATACCAATAAATTTTTCAATATCAAAGTTTGCAAACGTCGCATATAAAGGAATCGCATAGAAATAATTTAACAAAAGCATTACTCCTGTTAAACTCAAGGTTCCTAATAAACCTGCCAGTACAAACTGTAAGCGTGTTTTTTCTTTTTTCCATATAAGTGAAAAAAATAAGATAAACACTCCTAGAGCAAGCACGTTCATCGGTAAACCAATTAGGGTCGAGATGCCTTGGTTATTTAATACTAATTTTAAAAGCGTTCTCAATACTAAGATAACGTAGGCTTCTTTAAGTCCAAAGAGCGTTAATCCTACTAAAATAGGTAAAATACTAAGTTCTACCTTCAAGAAATCTGCTCCTGGAATAATAGGAAAATCTACTAGCATGAGCACAAAAGAAAGTGCTCCCAACAAGGCCACATAGGCCAACTTTCTTGTCTTAGACATAAAAAAATTCCTCCAAATTTTACAATTTGAAAGAAGGTCCAACTATTTTTGTACACTAAAAAAGCAAGCACAAAAAACTTGGTCTTCTCCCATCCAGACTATACTGTCGGTTGTGGAATTACACCACATCAGCTTGCGCTCACGGACTTCAAATCTAGTAATCCTAGACTTGTCACCGCCGGTCGGGATTTTCACCCTGCCCTGAAGACACTTTTATCTTAACAAAAAAATAAAAATTTGACAAGTCATTTATCTTTAATTAGTAATTTTTGCTATATTTTTAA
>NZ_JBNPOS010000011.1:0-55805 GCF_050315295.1 Streptococcus sp. SGI.013 | reverse complement strand
ACCTCCACTTGCAGTATTTGTTGCAACGGTTCTATTTAAAGATAAATTTACAGAAGAAGAACGCAATTCAGGATTAACAAATATTGTTATGGGACTATCATTCATTACAGAAGGGGCTATCCCATTTGGTGCTGCGGACCCTGCTCGCGCAATTCCTAGCTTTGTTGTCGGTTCAGCTGTGACAGGTGCTTTAGTTGGTCTTTCAGGTATCAAATTAATGGCACCACACGGAGGAATCTTCGTTATCGCTCTTACAAGTAACGCTTTACTTTACCTTCTATATGTTGCCATTGGTGCAGTCATTAGTGGTGTCTTGTATGGAGCCCTTCGTAAAGCAAAATAATTGATAAAAAACATCTCCTATAAAGTGAGATGTTTTTTTGTTATAGTTTTAAACTATACAAAGTGATAAAGGTATAGTTTAAAACTATATAACAAGATAGAAAACTACAAGAACAAAACCTATTGAAATTAAGTGTTTTATGAGTTATTATAAATTGCGTAAAGAAAAAATAATATAACTTAAAACTATATCTTTGAGTTTGTTATAGTTTTAAGATGGTGTGGAGGATTTATATGACACAAGTGACAAGTTTGGGCTACCCACGTTTAGGTGAAAATCGTGAATGGAAAAAATTGATTGAAAGCTATTGGGCTGGAAATATTACTCAAGAGGAGTTATTTGATCAAGGTAAAGCGCTTCGCATTGATTTCTTGAAGAAGCAAGAAGCAGCCGGCCTGGATTTAATACCAGTTGGAGATTTTTCTTTTTACGATCATATCTTGGATTTGTCTCTACAGTTTAATATTATTCCAGAGCGATTAGCAGATCGCTCCAATGATATTGATCTCTATTTCACTATTGCCAGAGGTGATAAAGAGAATGTAGCTTCTGCCTTGAAAAAATGGTTTAATACCAATTACCACTACATTGTACCAGAATGGGAAAATGTCACCCCACGTTTAACCAATACACGATTACTAGATCTTTATATTGAAGCTAAAGATTTAGTTGGTGACAAGGCGAAACCTGTCATCACAGGGCCGATTACTTATGTAGCTCTCTCAAATGGGGTTACTGATGTTGCAGCAGCAGTAGATAGTTTGGTCCCACTTTATGCAACGATTTTTAAACAGCTGACAGAAGCTGGGGCAACTTATATTCAAGTGGATGAGCCAATCTTTGTGACAGATGAGGGTGCAGCCTATCTTGACTTGGCAAAAACGGTCTATACGCAATTGACAACAGCAGTGCCAGAGGCAAAAATTATTTTCCAAACCTATTTTGAAGCCTTGATTGATGCGGAAAAACTGGCGGAGCTTCCAGTGGCAGCCTTTGGTTTAGATTTTGTGCATGGCTTGGAAGAAAACCTAGCTGCAGTTCAATCTGGTCTCTTTAAAGACAAGGAAGTTTTTGCTGGTGTGGTTGATGGGCGTAATGTCTGGGCAGCTGATTTTGTGGCAACAATAGATCTCTTAAAGGAAATCCAGAAGAATGTTGCCAACTTACTTGTTCAGCCATCTTGCTCACTACTCCATGTTCCTGTCACTACAAAAAATGAAACCGATCTTGATCCTGTTTTACTTAAAGGCTTATCATTTGCAGATGAAAAGTTAGCTGAAATCAAGCTCTTAGCTGAGAACTTAGATGGCATTACTAATCCTCAATTTGCAGAGCATGTTGCAGATTTTGAAGCCTTACAAGCTGCGGACTTCCGCAATGTTGACTTGGAAGACTTGGAAAATGTTTCTGTTAAACGCCAAACAGATTTTGCAGAGCGCCGCCGTATTCAACAAGAAAGACTCAAGCTTCCTGCTCTTCCAACAACGACAATCGGCTCTTTCCCCCAATCTCCAGAAGTTCGTTCAACCCGCTTAAAATGGAAACGTGGTGATATCACGGATGCAGCCTATGAAAACTTTATCAATGCTGAAATTGAGCGTTGGATTCGTATCCAAGAGGATCTTGATCTTGATGTTTTAGTTCACGGTGAGTTTGAACGTGTGGACATGGTAGAATTCTTCGGTCAAAAACTTGCAGGTTTTACAACGACCAAACTTGGTTGGGTCCAATCTTATGGGTCACGCGCTGTTAAGCCACCAATTATTTATGGGGATGTTCAGCATATTCAACCGCTTACGGTGAAAGAAACTGTTTATGCGCAAAGTTTGACAGATCGTCCTGTCAAAGGAATGCTAACTGGTCCGATTACGATTACAAACTGGTCATTTGAGCGAACAGATATTTCCTGTGCCGACTTGTTTAACCAAATTGGTCTCGCCATTAAAGATGAAATCGCACTTTTGGAAGAAGCAGGGATTGCTATTATTCAAGTCGATGAAGCAGCACTTCGTGAAGGGCTTCCTCTTCGAAAAGCTAAGCAAAAAGCTTATTTGGATGACTCTGTTCATGCTTTCCGTATCGCGACATCATCAGTAGAGGATCGCACACAGATTCATACGCATATGTGTTACTCAAACTTTGATGAAATTATTGATTCAATTCGTGAGCTAGATGCAGATGTGATTTCTATTGAGACCAGTCGTAGTCATGGGGAATTGATTGCGGCATTTGAAACGGCAGTTTATCCACTTGGCATTGGTTTGGGGGTTTATGATATCCACTCACCACGTGTGCCAAGTAAACCAGAAATTATTGAAAATATTGAGCGTCCATTACAAAATCTTGCTCTTGAGCAGTTCTGGGTAAATCCTGACTGTGGCTTGAAAACACGTCGTGAACCTGAGACAGTTGCGGCTTTGAAGGTCATGGTTGAAGCTACCAAAGACGTTCGTAAATCACTATCACTTTAAAAAGGAGACAAAGACATGGCGCGTTTATTGGAAGCATTAAAAACAACTATTTTAGTGGCTGACGGTGCCATGGGAACTCTTCTTTATGCGCATGGTTTAGAAACCTGTCATGAAGCCTATAATCTCACTCATCCTGACGAAATTGTCGCTATTCACCGAGCCTATATTGAAGCAGGTGCTGACATCATTCAGACTAATACCTATGGAGCTAAGCGTCATCGGTTAAAAGGTTATGGTTATGAGGATAAGACAAGAGAGATTAATCATCAAGCGGTCACATTAGCTAAACAAGCTGCAAAGTCTGAAACCTTTGTATTAGGTACCATAGGTGCTTCTAGAGGACAGATGCAGTGTGACTTAACCTTAGATGAGATAGTAGCAGAAACGCTTGAGCAAGCCTCATATTTGTTGGAAACAGGACAACTAGATGGCTTACTACTTGAAACCTACTATGATCTAGAAGAGTTACTAGCTGTTTTGGAAAAGCTGCGCCCGTTGACGGATCTTCCATTGATTACTAATTTGTCCTTGATTGAGGCAGGGGTTTTAGAAAATGGGAAACCTCTTGTTGAAGCTTTTAGTCAGTTGGTCATGGCAGGTGCTGATGTTGTTGGTCTTAACTGCCATCTAGGGCCTTATCATATGATTAAGTCGCTAAAGCAAGTCCCTCTTTTTGCCCAGTCTTATCTGTCGGTTTATCCAAATGCTAGTCTCCTATCTTTGGAAGGAGATGGCGATAAAAGTCACTACCACTTTAGTAAAAATGCGGATTATTTTGAGTACAGTAGTAAACTCTTTGTAGAAGAAGGCGTGCGCTTGATTGGTGGCTGTTGTGGGACGACGCCAGACCATGTCAGAGCCATCAAACGAGGCATAAAAGGTTTGAAACCGCTTGAGCGAAAAATTGTGACCCCTATGATTAGTGAGGAAGAGCTGATTAAGGTGGTGTCGCAAGGAGAGACGATTGTTGACAGGGTAAAAAAAGACATTACAGTGATTGCTGAGCTTGATCCTCCAAAAAACTTGGATATAGACAAATTTATCGACGCAGCTAAAGCACTAGATCAAAAAGACATTGCAGCCATTACCTTGGCAGATAATTCCTTAGCAAAGACACGAATTTGTAATGTGAGTTTGGCTTCTTTGTTAAAAGATGAGTTGGAAACCCCATTTTTACTACATATAGCTTGTCGTGATCATAATTTGATTGGCTTGCAATCTCGTTTGATGGGAATGGATATCCTAGGTTTTGACAATGTTTTAGCTATTACAGGAGATCCTTCGAAAATGGGAGATTTCCCAGGAGCAACCAGTGTTTATGATGTAACGAGTTTTAAACTTTTAAGTTTAATTCAACAGTTAAACCAAGGCAAAGGTTACAGTGGTGCTTCTCTAAAAAAAGCAACGCGTTTTACGGCTGCCGCTGCCTTCAACCCCAATGTTCGTAATCTTTCTCGATCAGGCAAGATGATTGAAAAGAAAATAGCAGCAGGAGCAGACTATTTCATTACGCAACCGATTTTTAATTCAGAGCTTATCGATGAGATGGCTTTGGTGACAAAAGATTATGATGCGCCATTCTTTGTGGGGATTATGCCAATTACAAGCTACAATAATGCTGTTTTTCTCCATAATGAAGTGCCAGGTATTCAATTATCCCAACAGTTTCTAGAAAAGTTAGAGCAAGTCAAGGATGATAAATCACTCTGTCAACAGGTTGCTTTAGAAGAAAGTAAACGGTTAATTGATAAAGCATTAGAGCATTATAAAGGCATTTATTTGATTACCCCTTTTATGCGTTATGATTTGACCATTGAATTGATTGATTATATCGAAGAAAAGAAGAAACTCCTTAGCATACAGATTGGAGCTTAAATAAAAGACGTCCCTAAGTAACTGATGACTTAGGGACGTCTTTTATGTAATAAATAGTAGAAACAGCAGTTGATTAGCCAAATGACTAGACCATACAGACTAGCTATCAGGCTTAAATGCGAGCTATATTCGACCAAGTCCAAAGAAAAAAGTAATACTGACAAGAGATGAGTAGGAAAAGAAGCAAAACTAAACCCCAAAATCCTTTTGGTGGTGGAAAATCTGCTCCCCACAGCAATAAAAGTAGCCAAACGCTATAAGATAAGAGAGGTTCAATGATTAGATTTTTTAATCATAGGCGCCTTTGATAACGCAACATAACAATACCATCGACGACCGTGCTTTCAACTAGCTTGAGAGGTAGTTCAGGTAAAGGTTGTGCAAATAATCGACGCCCCTCTCCTAAAATGGTTGGAATAATACCAATGATATATTCGTCAATGAGATCGTCTTTGATTAAGTTATCTGCTAGTTTAGCCCCACCATAGAGCCAGATATCACTGCCGTCTTCTTGTTTTAGTTTTTTAATAACAGATAGAATGTCCGTCGTAAACTGAAGATTTCCTTTATTTTCCTTTGGTGTTCGACTTGCTACGACAAATGTCTTTAGATTGTGATGAGGAATATCTTCAATAGGACAATCCTTCAGGGCTTCGTGACCGATAATAACGGTATCGCAAGACTTAAAAAACTGCTCATTGTCAAATTGCAGTTCCGTATTTAAGCTATTGTCGCCTTGCCCTCTAATCCAATCATACCGCCCATCTTTTCGACAAATATAGCCATCTAGACTAATCGCGATATTTAAAACTAAGCGTCGCATAAGATCTCCTTTTTCTTATTGTAGTTATCTTATTATAGCATAAAAGTTTTAATTGAAGCTGATATTTATTTTACATAATTTAAATACCGTAACATTAAATTTATTCTTGACAATTTGCTGTCATAGCGTTATAATAGTGAAAATTAAATAACCTTTAATTTAGTCCAGAGAGGCTGCAAAGGTTCCAAGTAACAAATGGGTGCATAGTACCCTGTTTTCGTGTAACCTTGCTTTAGCAAGGTTCTTTTTTTACCAAAATAGTGTAAAATATGACAACTGGAATCAGAGGCTGATCTTTTAGCATTTAGAAAGGGCAGTATGATTTTAAAAGAAAAGATGACCTTGGTTTCTCAAAGAGAGATTGCACCACAGATTTTTGAAATGGTGCTTGAGGGACAGATGGTTGATGAGATGGCGATTGGACAGTTTTTACACATTAAAGTTCCGGACTCTAGTATGTTACTCAGACGCCCTATTTCGATTTCTCAAGTTGATAAGAAATCTCAGCAGGCCACGTTGATTTATCGTGTCGAAGGTGGGGGGACAGCTATTTTTTCTCGTTTACCCATTGCTAGCCAGCTAGACTGCATGGGACCACAAGGAAATGGTTTTGAGATATCATTTTTGAAAGCTGGTGATAAGGCTTTGATTATCGGTGGTGGGATTGGTGTTCCTCCGCTTGTCGAGTTGGCAAAACGGCTGTCAAACAAAGGGGTTGAGGTGCTCTCTGTTATTGGATTTGCGACAAAGGACGCTGTGATTTTAGAAGAAGATTTAGCTAAGTACGGTCAGGTTTATGTGACAACAGACGATGGTTCTTACGGTACAAAAGGGTATGTCTCAACCATTCTTGATCAGCTTGAGCTAAGTGCAGATGCTGTTTATGCCTGTGGGGCACCAGGGATGTTACGTTATGTGGATGAGCTGTTTTCGGATCATCCACACGCCTATATCTCGATGGAATCACGCATGGCCTGTGGTATGGGGGCTTGCTATGCTTGCGTTGTTCATGTCAAAGACCAATCAGATGCAGTGAATAAACGCGTTTGTGAAGATGGTCCTGTCTTTGAAACAGGTCATATTATCTTAGATTAGGAGGGGTTATGTCAAATAGACTAGCTGTAAACTTACCAGGGTTAGACCTGAAAAATCCCATTATTCCTGCTTCGGGTTGCTTTGGCTTTGGGCAAGAGTTTGCCAAATATTACGACCTTGATCGCCTCGGATCTATCATGATTAAAGCGACCACAAAAAATCCTCGCTTTGGTAATCCGACACCTCGTGTGGCAGAAACCCCATCAGGGATGTTGAATGCGATTGGACTTCAAAACCCTGGTGTTGATGCTGTTTTAGCTGAGAAATTACCTTGGTTAGAAAAAAACTATCCTCGCTTACCGATTATTGCCAATGTTGCTGGTTTTTCTAATGAAGAGTATGCTTATGTTTCTAAAAAAATATCAACAGCTAAAAATGTTGCAGCGATTGAGTTAAATATTTCTTGTCCCAATGTGGATCACGGGAATGCAGGCTTATTGATTGGGCAAGTGCCAGAGCTGGCTTATGAGGCGGTTAAGGCAAGTGTGCAACATTCGGATGTCCCTGTTTATGTTAAGCTGACACCTAGTGTGGCAGATATCACTCAAGTTGCCAAAGCAGTTGAAGATGCGGGAGCGACTGGTTTTACTATGATTAATACTCTAGTTGGTATGCGATTTGATTTAAAAACGAGACGACCAATCATCGCTAACGGTACGGGTGGTATGAGTGGCCCAGCCGTTTTTCCTGTAGCGCTCAAGCTGATTCACCAAGTGGCACAGAGTTCTAAACTACCTATTATCGGGATGGGTGGTGTTGACTCCGCTGAAAAAGCCTTAGAGATGATGCTAGCTGGTGCCTCTGCTATCGGAGTAGGGACGGCCAACTTTGTAGATCCTTATGCTTGTCCGAGCATTATCGATGACTTGCCTGCTATTATGGATAAATACGGCATTACTAGCTTAGAAGCATTGAGAAAGGAAGTAAGAGATGAAAGAAAATAGACCTGTTATTGCCCTTGATTTTCCAACATTTGAGGATGTTAAGGAATTTTTAGCAAAATTTCCAAAAGATGAACGGTTGTATGTCAAGATTGGGATGGAGCTTTATTATGCTGTAGGACCTGAGATTGTCCGTTATGTCAAGGATTTAGGTCACAGTGTTTTTCTTGATTTGAAGCTACACGACATCCCAAATACAGTAAAATCAGCCATGCGGGTCTTATCTCAACTAGGTGTTGATATGACTAATGTCCACGCAGCTGGTGGGGTTGAGATGATGGCAGCGGCGCGTGAAGGTTTAGGCGATGGACCAGTGTTAATCGCAGTGACACAGTTGACGTCCACTTCGGAAGAACAGATGCGTGATTTTCAAAATATTCAAACTAGCTTAGAAGAATCCGTCGTTCACTATGCCAAGAAAACAGCAGAAGCAGGTTTGGATGGTGTCGTCTGTTCAGCTCATGAAGTGGCTAAGATTAAAGAGGCAACAGGAGAGGATTTTGTTTGCTTGACACCAGGAATTCGCCCATCAGGTGCTAGTACAGGAGATCAAAAACGGGTTATGACCCCAGTAGATGCTGCTCAAATTGGTTCTGATTACATCGTCGTCGGCAGACCCATCACCCAAGCACAAGATCCAGTTACCGCCTATCATAGTATCAAATCAGAGTGGGAACAAGCCTAATTATATAGTGTAAAAGAAAGGAAAAATATTATGACATTAGCAACCCAAATCGCATCAGATCTATTAGACATTAAAGCAGTTTACCTAAAACCTGAAGATCCGTTCACTTGGGCATCAGGGATTAAGTCACCTATTTATACCGATAACCGTATCACATTGTCTTACCCTGAGACACGTACCTTAATTGAAAATGGCTTTGTTGAAAAAATCAAGGAGGCTTTTCCAGAGGTCGAGGTCATTGCAGGAACGGCAACAGCAGGTATTCCTCACGGTGCTATTATTGCAGATAAGATGGACCTGCCATTTGCTTATATCCGTAGCAAACCAAAAGATCACGGAGCAGGAAATCAGATTGAAGGGCGTGTTGTCAAAGGACAGAAAATGGTCATTATTGAAGATTTGATTTCAACAGGAGGCTCAGTCCTTGATGCTGTTGCCGCAGCCAAACGTGAGGGGGCAGATGTGTTAGGAGTGGCTGCAATCTTTACGTATGAGTTGCCAAAAGCAGAGCAAAACTTCGAAGAAGCAGGTGTTGAGCTTGTGACCTTATCAAACTATACCGAGCTTATCAAAGTGGCTAAGGTCCAAGGTTATATCAATGCAGACGGCTTACAATTACTCAAAAAATTCAAAGAAAATCAAGAAACTTGGCAAGATTAATCAAATGCTTTGCATTCTTGAGTCTTGAGTGATAAAATGACAAAAAAGTAAAATGAAAGTGAGACTGAGTTCAATAGAACTTTAGTCTCTTTTTATTATAGGAGAAGGTCATGAATAATTGGGATGCGATAGAGTTTGCGCAACAGATTCGACAAAAGAAGGTGTCAACAGAGGAAGCTGTTTGTTATTGTATTGATCAAATCGAAAAGTTAAATCCAGCTATTAACGCTGTGGTATCTCGACAGTATGATGAGGCCTTGGCCTTGGCTAAAACAAAGAGTTTTACAGATAAGGTATTTGGTGGGGTGCCTATATTATTAAAGGACTTAGGCCAGCAACAAAAGGGACAACCTTCAACCAGTGGCTCACGTTTATTTGCTTCTTATAAAGCTGTTCAAACGGATAATTTTGTCAAAAAATTGGAAGATTTGGGCTTTATTGTGTTGGGACGAACCAACACCCCTGAGTTTGGTTTTAAAAATGTTAGTGATAGTAGCCTTCATGGAACAGTTAAATTGCCACTAGACTTAAATAGGCATGCAGGTGGCTCAAGCGGTGGGGCAGCGGCGGCTTTATCTAGTGGTATGGTTCCGCTTGTTGCTGCTAGTGATGGTGGTGGCTCTATTCGTATTCCAGCGAGTTTTAATGGTTTGCTGGGCTTAAAGCCGACTAGAGGACGCATACCTGTAGGTCCAACCTCTTTTAGAGGATGGCAAGGAGCATCTAGTAACTTTGCTTTGACCAAGTCTGTTAGAGATACAAAGACGCTGCTATTTTATTTGCAAACTTGTCAGATGGAAAGTCCTTTCCCACTGCCTATTTTAAAAAAAGCAGAGCTAGAAAATCAGCTCACTCAGTCATTGAAAATTGCCTATTCTTATCGCTCACCTATCGGAAATTCGATTTCAAAAGCTGCAAAGAAAGCTATGGACAAAACTTTACGATTTCTGGAAAGTCAAGGGCATGAGCTGATAGAAGTTGATCAAACAGGAGTGGATGGTATTGAGGCGATGAAGTCGTATTATATCATGAACAGCGTAGAGACAGCTGCTATGTTTGATGATGTTGAGGCAGCTATCGGAAGACAAGTTACGGTAGAAGATATGGAAGTCATGACCTGGGCCATATATCAAAGCGGTCAGAGCATCCTTGCAAAAGATTTTTCTAAAACATTGTCGCAATGGGACCAATATAGTCGAATCACGTCAGAGTTTCATCAAACATATGACCTTTATCTCACCCCAACAACCACAGATATAGCCCCGCCGTTAGATGCTTTTAATTTGTCGAGTGATCTGAAAGAAAAGTTGTTCCATCTCTCAGAATATACGATGTTGGAACAACAAGATCTTATCTGGACCATGTTTGAGAAAAGTTTAGCTTGGACGCCTTTTACGCAACAAGCTAATTTGACGGGGCAACCATCAATGAGTTTACCTGTTTATAAAACGAAAGATGGCTTACCGATAGGTGTTCAGATAACAGCTGCAAAAGGGAGAGAGGACATCTTGTTGCAGTTAGCGCAGCTTTTTGAAAATGAGCAACAATTAGAATATGGCTTTGTGCAATGACTAACAAGCAAATTCTTTGAAAGTCAAACTTTCTTATGGTAAATTTTTCTTGTAAACACTTTCAGTTTGCGAAAAAATTATGAAAAAGGAAGTTTTAATTATGAAAAAACTTTTGTCTCTAGTTGCCCTACTAGCTAGTCTAGTTCTAGTTGCTTGCTCAAATAGTACTTCGTCAAGCCAGTCAGAAGCTCAGTCAAATTGGGATAAGATTGAAAAAGCTGGCAAACTTACAGTTGCAACTTCTGGGACGCTTTATCCACAAAGTTATCATGATGACAACAATAAATTAACAGGTTATGATGTTGAAATCATGAAAGAAGTGGCTAAGCGTTTAAAGCTTGAAGTGGAATTTGTTGAGATGGGTGTTGACGGCATGCTGTCCTCTCTTAATAGTGGTCAAGTCGATGTTGCAGGTTACTCTATTGAAAAAGATAGTAAAAATGCAGAAAAATTCTTATTTACCACTTCTCACAAATATTCATTTGGATCCATGGTAGTTCGTCAATCGGATGATTCTGGAATTTCAAAACTAGAAGATCTTAAAGGCAAAAAGGCGGCAGGGGCTGCGACAACTTCTTATATGAAAGTTGCCAAAAAATTTGGTGCAGAACTTGTGATTTATGACAATGTCACTAATGATGTTTACCTTCAAGATGTTGCCAATGGTCGTACGGATGTTATTTTAAATGACTTTTACTTACAAACAATGGCCACTAAAGCCCTTCCAGAAATTCCTGTAAAAGTGTTGGAAGATGTTTACTATAATCCATCTGAATCAAATTTTGCGATTAAAAAAGGAAATACTGTTCTTCAAGAAAAAATCAATGAACAACTTGAAGCGATGCGTAAAGATGGCACATTGAAAAAGCTTTCTGAAAAATTCTTTGCAGGTCAAGATGTATCTGTTGAAAAAGATTACGACTTTGAGAAAATTGATGTTTCTGATGTTGAATAATTAGGACATTACGATGAAATTTATTGATATTGAACTGATCATCAACAGTTTTTTGGTTTGTTCTTTCCGGTATAAAATACACTTTAGGGATTACCTTATTGGGAAGCAGCTAGGGCTTTAGGACTTCCAAAAGCAACGATTATTCGTCGAATTATTTTACCTCAAGCTTTTCGCCTAGCAGTACCACCGCTTAGTAATGTCATGTTAGATATGATTAAATCTACCTCTCTAACCGCTATGATTACAGTACCTGATATTTTTCAAAATGCAAAAATTGTAGGTGGAAGAGAGTGGGATTACATGTCGATGTATGTTCTAGTCGCCTTTATTTATTGGTTTTTATGTTTTATTTTCGAGCATTTCCAAGTCTATCTAGAAAAACGTTTGGCAGTTTATCGATAAAAGGTTCGGTTTTTCCGAGCCTTTTTTTCATCAATATTTCTAATTTAACAAAATTTTAAAAAAGCTATAAAATGCGCTAATTACTGCTGTATTTCTGATATAATATTAGGAAGAAGGAGGTTGTGATGAAACATAGCGATTGGCATGATAAGATTAAAGCTAATTTAGAGGTTGGCTATTTTTCTAAGATAAACCAATTTTTAGAGGCTGTTTATACAACTGGGATTATTTATCCTCCTAGAGAGGCTGTCTTCAAAGCTTTGGAGATGACGGCTCTATCTGATGTCAAGGTTGTGATTTTAGGGCAAGATCCCTACCATAATCCAGCTCAAGCACAAGGGCTATCTTTTTCCGTTCCAGATGCCATCCCCGCTCCTCCTTCGCTTCAAAACATACTAAAAGAGCTGTCTGATGATATTGGGGTTCGTCAAAGTCATGACCTGACATCTTGGGCTAGGCAAGGTGTTTTACTGTTAAATGCCAGTCTAACCGTTCCTCAAAATCAACCGAACGCTCATGCCAATGGGATTTGGGAACCATTTACGGATGCTATTATTCGCTTAGTGAACCAAAAGGAAGATCCTGTTGTATTTATCTTGTGGGGTGGATTTGCGCGTAAAAAGAAAAAATTAATCACGAATCCTACTCATTTAATTGTTGAGAGTGCCCATCCGAGTCCCTTGTCAGCTTATCGTGGTTTTTTTGGTTCGAAACCTTTTTCTAGAAGTAATGAATTTTTAATAAAAACCAATCAACCCCCTATTAATTGGTTAGAATAAGTCTGATAAAAGTGTAGAACTATTGAAAGAGGATAAAGAATGTTATTGATAAAAAACGGTCGTATCATTGATCCCAAAAGTCAAACTGATGGCATTTATGATCTTTTGGTGAATGACGGAAAGATTATAGCTATTGGAGAAGATTTAATAGAGGATCAAGCTGAGGTCATTGATGCAAGTGGTTGTGTAGTAGCTCCTGGTTTGGTTGACATTCATGTTCATTTCAGAGAGCCAGGTCAGACGCATAAGGAAGATATCCGTACTGGAGCCTTAGCAGCGGCAGCAGGAGGCTTTACTACGGTAGTGATGATGGCTAATACCAATCCAACTATTTCTGATGTTGAAACCTTAACTGAGGTTTTGGAGAGTGCTAGTAAAGAAGCTATTCATATCAAGTCTGTTGCTACAATCACTACAGATTTTGATGGAGAAAATTTAACGGATTTTGAAGGCTTGCTAGCGGCAGGAGCTGTTGGGTTTTCGGATGATGGCATTCCACTTACTAGTAGTAAAGTGCTTAAAGAAGCCATGGATCTAGCTAAGAAAAATGGAACTTTTATCAGTTTACACGAGGAAGATCCTGAGTTAAATGGTGTTTTGGGCTTAAATGAAAATATTGCTGAGAAGCATTTTCAAGTTTGTGGAGCAACAGGTGTCGCAGAATATAGCATGATTGCTCGAGATGTGATGATTGCTTATGATCGACAAGCAAAAGTGCATATTCAACATCTATCTAAGGCAGAGAGTGTTGAAGTTGTAGCATTTGCTCAAAAATTAGGTGCTCAAGTGACAGCAGAGGTGGCACCACAACATT
This sequence comes from Streptococcus sp. SGI.013, assembly GCF_050315295.1. NCBI lineage: Bacteria > Bacillati > Bacillota > Bacilli > Lactobacillales > Streptococcaceae > Streptococcus > Streptococcus sp. SGI.013. The sequence goes on along the minus strand of NZ_JBNPOS010000011.1, from coordinate 42,391 downwards.
TTTCAAAAACAGAACAACTCTTACTTGAAAAAGGAGCTAATGCTAAGATGAATCCGCCATTGCGGTTAGAATCTGATCGGAAAGCGGTCATAGAAGGCTTGAAATCTGGTGTTATATCTGTTATTGCAACAGACCATGCCCCTCACCATCAAGATGAAAAAAATGTAGCAGATGTGACGCAAGCACCATCAGGAATGACAGGTCTTGAAACATCGCTTTCATTAGGTTTAACGCATCTAGTGAGCGAAGGTCATCTTAGTCTTTCTGAACTTTTAGAGAAGATGGCTTACAATCCAGCGCAGTTATATGGATTTAATGCTGGTTATCTTGCTGAAGGTGGTCCAGCAGACATCGTGATTTTTGATCCAGATGCCAGCCGTGTAGTCGGATCTGATTTTGCATCAAAAGCAAGTAACTCCCCATTTATTGGAGAAAGCTTGAAAGGACAGGTGAAATATACCATCTGTCAAGGAAATATTGTTTATAGAAGTTAAGGATAGAAGAGTGAAAAAGAAAAAATTATTAGTCCCAAGCTTATCAACTATCGCATTAACAGCAGCTTTGTTTTCAGTTAATGCTCAAGCAGATGAAGCGGTTGCAACAGATGTAGCCTCAACAGACGTAACTTTAGCAGTAGAGACGACTTCTTCAGAAGCTAGTCCATTGTCAGTAGATATTGTCTCAGTGTCAGAGTCAGCTTCTTCAGAAGTAAATCTAGCCTCAACAGCAACATCTGAAAGCACTGAAGTGGCAACAAGTGAGTTGAGTCAAGCGACAGCAAGTAGTCTCACAGCTGTTTCAGAAACATCTGAAACCATTGCATCTGACAGTTCATCAGATGAGATGGTTATCCTTCATACTAATGATATGCATGGACGTATTGAGGAAGCTAAAGGTGTTATTGGAGTAGCTAAAGAGGCAACCATTGTTGCAGAAGAACGCGCTAAAGATCAAACAACAATTGTTGTTGATGCTGGAGATGCTTTTCAAGGTTTGCCAATCACCAATAGTTCAAAAGGTGAAGATGTCGCTAAGATTATGAATGAAATCGGCTATGACGCCATGACATTGGGAAATCACGAGTTTGACTTTGGATTGGATCAGCTGAAAAAATTAGATGAGCTACTAACATTCCCTCTGATTAGTTCAAATGTTTATGTTAACGGTGCGCGTTTATTTGAGGCTTCAACTGTAATTGATAAAAATAAAGAGGTAGTTGGTGATGAAGTTGTCGTGATTGGTGTGACAACACCTGAGACAGCGACTAAAACACATCCCAAAAATGTTGAAGGAGTAACATTTACAGACCCTATTTCTGAAGTGGAAACTGTCATTGCTGAGATTGAAGCGCGTGCTAAAGCTACAGGTGCAAACTATAAATGTTATATCATTTTAGCGCATCTCGGTATTGATACAACAACTCCTGTTGAATGGCAAGGCAGAACATTAGCTGAAGCATTGTCTAAAAATAGTCTTTTATCGGATAAACAAGTAGTGGTCATTGATGGTCACTCCCACACCTTAGAGTCAGCAACTTATGGTAACGTCACTTATAACCAAACTGGTAGCTATCTTAACAACCTTGGTAAAATAACCCTGAACTCAGATAGAGTCCTTGCGGGTGTGATTTCTGCTTCAGAAACAGCAGATGTGACTGCTAATGAAAAGGTTGCTGCTCTAGTTGCTGATGCTAAGGCTCGCCTAGAAGCTGAGAATGCAGTAGTGATTGTTGAAAATAATTCAGTTGAATTAAATGGCGAACGTACGAATGTGCGTGTCCGTGAAACCAACCTTGGTAATGCTGTTGCTGATGCTTTATGGACTTATGGTCAAACAGGATTTGCTCATAAGACTAATCTAGCTGTTACCAATGGTGGTGGTCTGCGTGAGACGATTAAAAAAGATGCCCCTATTACAAGAGGTGATATCGTAGCGGTATTACCATTTGGTAATAGTATTTCACAAATTACAGTTACTGGACAACAAATCAAAGAGATGTTCGTGAAATCACTAGGTTCTATTTTACAGGTAAATGCTGATGGTGGATCTGTGCTTGATGAAAATGGTCGTCCCTTACTAGAAGCGAGTGGAGGCTTCCTACAAGTTTCAGGTGCAAAAGTTTACTACGATACTGCCCTAGATTCAGAATCTCGAATTTTAGCGATTCAGATATATGACCACGATACGGAATCTTATTTGGATCTTGATTTAGATAAGACCTACTATTTAGCAACGAATGACTTCCTTGCAGCAGGTGGGGATGGTTATACTATGCTTGGTGGTCCTCGCGAAGAAGGTCCTTCTATGGATACCATTTTTGCAGACTACCTAGCCACAGCTGATCTTAGTCAGTATCAAGTGGTGAATCCGAACTCTCGTACGATTTCAGTAGATAGTCAATTGGATACAGATCAAGATGGCTTTGCAGATTATTTCGAAGTGATAGCAGGAACAAGCCACACTGATCAAAATGACTACCCTGGTAAAGTCACAGACACAACGAATACTTCACAAACAGACCCTATTCAAACTGCGACTCAGAAAGATTCCACTTCTAGTGGGACAACTTATACAAAATCTTCGTCTCATGGAACTGCTCGTCCTTATGTTCAACAAACGTTGAATTACTCAACAAATGCGGCTCAAACTTCTGTCAAGACGCTTGCTGTCCCTGTGACTTACGTTACCTCTCCTAAAGAAAACCAGTTACCGTTGACTAACTCCAAAGAGTCAGCCCTAGCTATTTTATTAGGTGTTAGTCTCACAACCTACGGACTTTATGCTATACGTAAAAAATCAGTATAATCAAAAAGAAAAGGCCTATTTGCCTTTTCTTTTTGATATAGTATAATAGAATGAAAACGAACCCTTAGAAAGAAATTGAGATGTCACAAACAACTATTGACTTAGAAAAATATCAACAACTCGCTCAACAAAAACAGGGGGAACATCGAAAATTTTTGGCTAGCCTAAAGAAAAAAGCGCCCAAAAATTTAGATAAACTGGTACAAGCAGTTCATCAAGAAGTATTCCAAGAAATTGATTGTACAGCCTGTGCTAACTCTTGTAAGACCCTGGGGCCTCTCTTTACTGAAGCAGATATCACCAGAATTGCTAAACATTTTAGAATGAAGCTTCCTGTTTTTGAAGAGATGTATTTACAGGTGGATGAAGATGGCGATAAAGTTTTTCAATCTATGCCTTGTCCATTTTTAGGGGATGATAACTTGTGTAGTATTTATGATGTTAGGCCAAAAGCCTGCCGAGAATTTCCTCATACTGATTGTAAGAAGATTTATCAAATCAATCACCTAACGATAAAAAATACCTTAACCTGCCCCGCTGCCTACTTATTTGTTGAAAAGTTACGGGAGAGAATATAAAAATCAGCCTTTAAGCTGATTTTTTCTTTTGTTTTAAAAGGTTAAGTCCGAAAGGAACTAAGTTTTCCTCATGACGCTTAATCCGCCCAAGGTTATCTTTATGACGAATAAGAATAAGACTGGCTAAGAGTGTCACAATAATGGTGAAAATCATATCATATTGAGGGAGAATAAAGCCAATTAAAGGAAATAGCCAAACACCAATCAAGGCAAAAATAGCCACAACTAGACTGGATAGGGAAATCATACTAAAAAGATAGAGTGTGAGCATAAAAATCACCAAAAGATAGAGTAGAAATAACGGTGCAAAGCCTAGTAAGACACCAGCACTCGTCGCAACAGCTTTCCCACCTTTAAAGTGAGCAAATAAAGGAAAGATATGCCCAATGACAGCAAAAAAACCAATTAAAATAGGCGAAATAGTATCAACATGAAACATCATCGGTAACGTTGTTGCCAATGTCCCTTTTAAGATATCGACTAAAAGAGTAATGGTTCCAGCTTTTGGTCCTAAAATACGAAAGGTATTGGTTGTGCCGGTGTTTCCACTCCCATGTTCTCTTAAGTTTTTGCCATAAATATAGTGTCCAATCCATAAGCCAGTTGGAATAGAGCCTAGCAAATAGGCAATGATAATAAACAAAACAATTTTCATAGTGCCATTATATCATATTTCCTGGAACAAGAAAAATACTCATTTTCAAAATTTCTTTTGCAAATTTAAAGAAAAACTTGTAAGATAAATAGGATGAATTTTATTCGGAGGTCAGAATTTGACTAAAACAGAAATTACGATAAATAACTATAATGACGATGCTATTCAGGTTTTAGAAGGTTTGGATGCCGTCAGAAAACGTCCAGGAATGTACATTGGTTCAACTGATGGAGCGGGATTGCATCATTTGGTATGGGAAATTGTTGATAATGCGGTAGATGAGGCTTTGTCAGGATTTGGAACCCAGATTGATGTGATGATTAACAAGGATGGGAGTTTATCTGTCTCAGACCAAGGTCGCGGTATGCCTGTTGGGATGCATGCTACAGGAAAGCCGACTGTAGAAGTGATTTTTACTGTTCTTCATGCTGGGGGTAAATTTGGTCAAGGTGGTTATAAGACATCTGGAGGGCTTCATGGAGTTGGCTCTTCTGTTGTGAACGCCTTATCCACTTGGCTAGAAGTTGAAATTACACGTGATGGAGCAGTATATCGTCAACGATTTGAAGATGGGGGTAAGGCCGTCACAGGACTAGAAAAAATTGGAACCGCTCCTAAGACTAAAAGTGGTACTAAGGTGATCTTCATGCCTGATGCTCACATTTTTTCAACGACAGATTTTAAATTTAATACCATTTCAGAACGTCTAAATGAATCGGCTTTTCTTCTGAAAAATGTGACGCTAACCTTAACAGATGAACGAAGTGATGAGTATGTTTCCTTCCATTATGAAAATGGCGTCCAAGATTTTGTAGCCTACCTTAATGAAGATAAGGAGACCTTGACCCCTGTTATCTACTTTGAGGGGACTGACCAAGAGTTTCAAATTGAGGTAGCCCTTCAATACAACGATGGTTTTTCTGACAATATTCTTTCCTTTGTTAATAATGTCCGAACAAAAGGTGGGGGAACACACGAAACGGGTTTAAAAACGGCTATTACAAAGGCTATGAATGATTATGCTAGAAAAACAGGTCTGCTCAAGGAAAAAGACAAGAATTTAGAGGGATCGGACTATCGTGAGGGCCTATCAGCTGTTCTTTCTATTTTGGTTCCAGAGGCCTTCTTGCAATTTGAAGGTCAAACCAAGGATAAACTAGGCACTCCCATTGCACGTCAAATTGTAGATAGTTTGGTATCGGAACAGTTGACTTATTTTCTTTTGGAAAATGGCGAATTAGCTTCTAACCTTATTCGTAAAGCCATTAAAGCGCGTGATGCTAGAGAAGCTGCACGAAAAGCACGTGACGAGTCACGATCAGGCAAGAAAAGTAAAAAAGATAAAGGGATTTTATCTGGGAAATTGACCCCAGCACAATCTAAAAATCCTAAGAAAAATGAACTGTATCTTGTTGAGGGAGATTCCGCGGGTGGTTCTGCCAAACAAGGTCGTGACCGTAAATTCCAAGCTATCCTCCCCTTACGAGGTAAAGTCATCAATACTGAAAAATCAAAGATGACAGATATCCTTAAAAACGAAGAAATCAATACCATGATTTACACCATTGGTGCAGGAGTGGGGACTGACTTTACGATTGAAGACGTCAACTATGATAAGATTATCATCATGACCGATGCCGATACGGATGGTGCCCACATTCAGACCCTCTTGCTGACCTTTTTCTATCGCTATATGCGCCCATTAGTAGAGGCTGGTAAGGTGTATATCGCTCTTCCTCCTCTTTACAAGATGTCTAAAGGAAAAGGAAAGTCAGAAAAAGTGGCTTATGCTTGGTCAGATGGTGAATTGGAAGATTTACGAAAATCATTTGGACAAGGGGCTATTCTCCAACGTTACAAAGGTCTTGGTGAAATGAACGCCGATCAGCTTTGGGAAACAACTATGGATCCTGAAACACGTACCCTTATCCGAGTAACCATTGAAGATTTGGCGCGTGCTGAACGCCGTGTATCCGTCCTCATGGGTGATAAGGTTGAGCCACGACGTAAGTGGATTGAGGATAATGTGAAGTTTACTTTGGAGGAGAATACAGTGTTTTAGGGGGATATATGAAAAAAATCATAGTCTTAATTATTGTATTACTATCTATACTTGGATTGAAATCATGCTTTTTTGGTAAAAAAGAAGTTTCAAAAAGCATTGAAGTTATCACTCGACAAGGACACCCTCGATATTTTGATAGGTTATCAAAGGCAGAAAAATTTTGGAAAAATGAATGGGGCATGACTGTTGTCAATAGTAAAAGTTACTATGAGTATCGAGAAGGGGTAACTATCATATCTCTAGTGCATTTGAACGACCGTATTGAAGAAATAGGGATAGATTTTAAAAATACCTCTACTGAGTCCTTGGAGCTACAACAAGCAATACAGATTGCAAAAACTTACTTACCAAAAAATGCAGAGGATTATTATTCTGTGAGTAGTTATGGAATTAGGAATAAAAAAAGTGATACCAATAAATTGAAAGTGATACACTATAAATTGAATGATAGTGGAGTGGAGGAATTTACAAACGGCAATATCTTACCACCAGAATTTTTTATCAGTTTTTATGGTGAAAATCAAGTTGACTTTATATGGTTTAATAGAACGCTTCCTAGAGAATACTCGGATATCGAAATGGATGAGTATGGCAATGAAAAATTCACATGGGAATATCATTTTTAATGCTAAGATGATATTGTTTTAATTGTTAAGATTTCAATAATCTAAAAAACATATCCTAAGGCGATTATCAAAAAAGTAAAAAAGAAAGTTAAACTTTCCAACAAGAAACAAAGAAAGGAATGCTCAGTTAGTCTGTCTAACTGAACACGGGACTAAATTCCTAGTGAAAAAGATAAATCTCCCTAGATGTCTCTCATCGTCGGTCGATTTCCTATTTTCCTACGGAATTTTTCGGCACGCCGAATCGTCCCTTTGTATCTTAATTTATGTCTAACATTCAAAACATGTCCCTTGAGGACATCATGGGAGAGCGTTTTGGTCGCTACTCCAAATACATTATTCAGGAGCGGGCTCTGCCGGACATTCGTGACGGTTTAAAGCCCGTGCAACGTCGGATTCTTTATTCTATGAATAAAGACGGTAATACTTTTGACAAGGGCTATCGCAAGTCTGCCAAGTCAGTCGGGAATATTATGGGGAATTTTCACCCGCACGGTGATTCCTCTATTTATGATGCCATGGTCCGCATGAGTCAGGACTGGAAAAACCGCGAGATTTTGGTGGAGATGCACGGAAACAACGGTTCCATGGACGGTGATCCGCCTGCGGCTATGCGTTACACCGAGGCTCGTCTCTCGGAAATGGCGAGCTATCTGCTGGCTGATATCGAGAAAAAGACAGTGCCATTTGCCTGGAACTTTGACGATACGGAAAAAGAACCCACTGTGCTTCCAGCTGCCTTCCCTAATCTCTTGGTCAATGGAGCGACAGGGATTTCAGCAGGGTATGCGACGGACATCCCTCCACATAATCTGGCAGAGGTCATCGATGCTGTTATTTATATGATTGACCATCCATCAGCTAAATTAGAAAAATTGATGGAATTTTTACCTGGACCAGATTTTCCGACAGGAGCTATTGTCCAAGGGACTGACGAAATCAAAAAAGCCTATGAAACAGGCAAGGGTCGTGTTGTTGTTCGTAGTCGTTGTGACATTGAACCTTTAAAAGCAGGGAAAAAACAGATCGTCATTACCGAGATTCCTTACGAGGTTAACAAAGCTAATCTTGTTAAGAAAATCGATGATATTCGTCTGAATAACAAGGTCCCAGGAATTGCAGAAGTGCGTGATGAGTCAGACCGTACAGGGTTGCGCATTGCCATTGAACTGAAAAAAGAAAGTGATGAGCAAATCATTCTCAACTACCTCTATAAATACACTGATCTGCAAATCAATTATAACTTTAACATGGTGGCGATTGACAATTTCACACCGCGTCAGGTTGGCTTGCAGAAGATTTTATCTAGCTATATCGCTCACCGCCGTGAGATTATCATTGCTCGTTCTAAGTTCGATAAGGAAAAAGCAGAGAAACGCCTCCACATCGTAGAAGGGCTGATTCGTGTCTTATCTATTTTGGATGACGTTATTGCATTGATTAGGGCTTCTGAAAATAAGGCTGACGCAAAAGAAAATTTGAAAGTTAGCTACGCTTTTACAGAGGAGCAAGCAGAAGCCATTGTCACTCTTCAACTTTATCGTTTGACCAATACAGATATTGTCACTTTAGAGGAAGAAGAAGAAAAACTTCGCCAACAAATCATGACACTCTCAGCTATTATCGTAGACGAAAAGACGCTGTTTAATGTCATGAAAAAAGAATTACGAGAGGTGAAAAAGAAATTTGGAAACCCTCGTCGGACAGAGCTACAAAAAGAAGCTCAACAGATTCAGATTGACACAGCTAGCCTTATATCAGAAGAAGAAACCTATGTTAGTGTGACAAAAGCTGGTTATATTAAACGGACAAGCCCACGCTCTTACTCTGCTTCAAATATGGAGGAGGTGGGCAAACGTGATGATGATGATCTAATTTTTGTAACGAGTGCCAAGACGACTCAACACCTGCTTATTTTTACAAATTTAGGAAATCTCATTTATCGCCCTGTTCATGAGTTAGCGGATATCAAATGGAAAGATATTGGAGAGCATCTCTCACAAAGTATCACCAATTTTGCTACTGATGAAGAAGTGCTATATGCAGAAGTGTTGGATCAATTTGATGAGACAACCTATTTTGCTGTTACAAAACAGGGGCAAATTAAACGTTTTGAGCGTAAGGAATTGAGCCCTTGGCGAACCTACAAATCAAAATCTGTGAAATTTGCCAAATTAAAAGATACATCTGATTTTGTATTAACGGTGGCTCCAATTATGTCAGAAAATGTCATCTTGGTTACTGAAAATGGCTATGCTCTACATTTTCCGATTGAAGAAGTACCAGTTGTAGGACCAAAGGCTGCAGGAGTTAAGGCAGTGAATCTCAAAGACGGTGATTCAGTCGCCAGCGCCTTTATTGCAAATACCGAAACAATGTATGTTTTAACCCAGCGGGGAAGTTTGAAGAAAATGGCAGTTGAACAGATTCCACTGGGGAGTCGTGCCAAACGTGGGCTTCTTGTGTTACGCGAGTTGAAGACGAAACCACATCGTGTCTTTTCAGCTGGGGCTGTTAAAAATCATCGTGATGACTTAAATCTTTTTACCTTGGACCAGCAAGACACGAATGAGTGTTTACAAATCACCTCAAAAACTGGTCGGGTGATTGATGTTAATTTAGCAGATTTAAGTTTATCCGAAAGAACGAGTAACGGCTCTTTTGTATCTGATGATATTAGTGATCAAGAAGTTTATACAGCAAAACTTATCTGATAGCATTTCGGCATTGGCAAATAAAAATCAGACAGGGTAACTGATCTGGTTTTTATTTTGTGTAAAATTTTCAGAATTTTATGAATAGTTCTTGAAAAATATTGAAAAAGGTGTAAAATAGAACAAGAAGAATTGAGAGCAAGGAGAAAAAATATGACAGTTGAATTAGATTGGGAAAACCTAGGTTTTGAGTACAAAAAATTACCATTTCGCTATATTTCTTATTATAAAGATGGTCAATGGGATGACGGAAAACTGACAGAAGATGCCACTCTTCATTTATCGGAAAGCTCACCTGCGCTACACTATGGTCAGCAAGCTTTTGAGGGATTGAAAGCTTATCGTACAAAAGATGGAAGCATTCAACTTTTCCGTCCTGATAAAAATGCAGAGCGTTTACAAAAAACAGCTGACCGCTTGTTAATGCCACAAGTGCCAACAGATAAATTTATTGAAGCTGCCAAAGCTGTCGTAAAAGCGAATGCTGACTACGTTCCTCCATATGGAACAGGTGGTACCCTATACCTTCGTCCTCTTCTTATTGGGGTTGGAGATATTATAGGGGTTAAACCTGCTGAGGAATATATTTTTACGATTTTTGCGATGCCAGTAGGAAACTACTTCAAAGGAGGCCTTGCTCCTACTAACTTTATTGTCTCAGAAGAGTTTGATCGCGCTGCTCCACACGGTACAGGTGCAGCAAAAGTTGGTGGAAACTATGCCGCAAGTTTATTACCAGGTAAAAAAGCAAAGACCTCAGGTTTCTCAGATGTTATTTATTTAGATCCTGCAACACATACAAAAATTGAAGAAGTAGGCTCTGCTAATTTCTTTGGTATTACTAAAGATAATCAATTTGTCACTCCACTTAGCCCATCTATCTTACCTTCTATCACGAAATATTCCTTGTTGCAGTTAGCAGAGGAGCGTTTAGGGTTAACAGCAGTAGAAGGTGATGTTAAAATTGATGAATTATATCGCTTTATTGAAGCAGGAGCTTGTGGAACTGCTGCGGTGATCTCGCCAATTGGGGGTATCCAATATCGAGATCAACTTCATGTGTTTTATAGTGAAACTGAGGTTGGACCAGTTACTCGTCGCTTATATGATGAGTTAACAGGGATTCAATTTGGAGATATCGAAGCACCTGAAGGTTGGATAGTGAAAGTAGATTAAGGAAATCATCATAAAAAAGCTTGCTCTTGCAAGTTTTTTTTTGTAAAATTTTAAAAGAGAGGTGAATTATGCGTAAAAAAGATAAAAAAATTGAAATTCAAATTGCAGATAGCCAAGTAAACGTGAACGGACAAACATTGGAAGGCTATATTTTGACAGCTGGTAAAAGAGAAATCGGTCAAATTGCAGAAGTAGATGGTCAATTTGCTATTTTAAAAAATGGTGCTGTTGAAGTTTTATATAAAAAATTTGATCAAGCCGTTGAGAAAATTATTGAAAACTTCAATTTAAATCATTAAAAGTGTTGACAAAGAAACTATTAGCTGATATAATAGTTTTTGTTGTTACGGAAAGATAGCGAAGAGGCTAAACGCGGCGGACTGTAAATCCGCTCCTTCGGGTTCGGGGGTTCGAATCCCTCTCTTTCCATTATATTGGGGTATAGCCAAGCGGTAAGGCAAGGGACTTTGACTCCCTCATGCGTTGGTTCGAATCCAGCTACCCCAGTCAAAGAGGTATTAGTTTTTACTAACACCGTCAATGATAATCTTGTCCTTGCGGGTTACCTTGAGAAAATATATTGTTGTAAAAACTAACCGTTCGGTTAGTTTTTATTGGAGGATTTTTTAGAATGAATGAATTTGAAGATTTGCTAAATAGTGTTAGCGAAGTAAACCCAGGTGACGTTGTCACTGCGGAAGTTTTGACTGTTGATAACGACCAAGCTAACGTTATCATCGAGGGTACTGGTGTTGAGGGTGTTCTTACTCTTCGTGAGTTGACAAATGACCGTAACGCTGATATCAACGATTTTGTTAAAGCTGGCGAAACACTTGAAGTGCTTGTTCTTCGTCAAGTAGTAGGTAAAGATACTGATACAGTAACTTTCCTTGTATCTAAAAAACGCTTGGAAGCTCGTAAAGCATGGGATAAACTTGTTGGTCGTGAAGGTGAAGTCGTTACTGTTAAAGGAACTCGTGCCGTTAAAGGTGGTCTTGCAGTTGAATTTGAAGGACTTCGTGGATTCATTCCAGCTTCAATGATCGATACACGTTTTGTACGTAACACTGAAAAATTTGTTGGTCAAGAGTTTGATGCTAAAATCAAAGAGGTTGATGCAGCAGAAAATCGTTTCATTCTTTCACGTCGTGAAGTTGTTGAAGCTGCAGCTGCAGAAGCTCGTCAAGAAGTCTTCTCTAAACTTGCAGTAGGTGAAGTTGTCACTGGTACTGTTGCTCGTTTGACTAGCTTTGGTGCCTTCATCGATCTTGGTGGTGTTGATGGACTTGTTCACGTTACTGAGTTATCACATGAGCGTAACGCTTCACCAAAATCAGTTGTTACTGTTGGTGAAGAAGTTGAAGTTAAAGTTCTTGCTATCGATGAAGAAGAAGGACGTGTATCACTTTCACTTAAAGCAACTACACCTGGACCATGGGATGGTGTTGAACAAAAACTTGCAGCAGGTGATGTTATTGAAGGTAAAGTGAAACGCTTAACTGATTTCGGTGCATTTGTTGAAGTTTTACCTGGAATTGATGGACTTGTTCACATTTCACAAATTTCACACAAACGTGTTGATAATCCAAAAGATGTTCTTTCAGTTGGTCAAGATGTTAACGTTAAAGTTCTTGAAGTTAACGCAGCTGATGAACGTGTATCACTTTCTATCAAAGCACTTGAAGAACGTCCAGCACAAGAAGAAAATAAAGAAGAAAAACGTCAGTCTCGTCCACGTCGTCCAAAACGTCAAGAAAAACGTGATTATGAACTTCCAGAAACTCAAACTGGATTCTCAATGGCTGATTTGTTTGGTGATATTGAGTTATAATATCAAAAAAGCTTGCTTTCGCAAGCTTTTATTATCCACCTTTAGTGTAATGGATATCACATAAGATTCCGGTTCTTAGGATGGGGGTTCGATTCCCTCAAGGTGGACTAAAATACACTAAAAACCCTTGGTTTACAAGGGTTTTTGTTATGTCTGCCCCAAATTTTTCGAAAAGCTTTCTGATTTTATCAAAATTTTGGGATTGTTTTTCTTCGAAAAGGTGAGCTATAGAGTAGATTAAAACCCTTGAATAACAAGGGTCTTAAAATTGGTTATTGGAGCATCTTAGTTCACTAAACCTAGTTGACTTTTGTTGGTTAAACTATTATTTTTAAAATCTAGCTGAATATTAGCATTAGTGTTATTTGATTTAATGCCACTTGACCAAATAGCAGAGATTTCTTCGCCGTCAGAAGAGACAGCTTGCGACATAACATCTGGTTCCCCCAGTTTTTCAATAGCTTCTTGGAAACTCATACCGTTTTTAATTTTATCATACTCCGTTAATCCCACCTTATTTTCACGGATGAAGCGAAAATTAGAAATTGATTTAGCAATCGTGCTATCGGCATAGAGTTGAGTGACGATAATTGTTTCGTCTTTACGCCAAGTATAGACATCTAGAGTCACATCTCCCCCTTGTTGTGTGGTATGTTCATCTGGTTGACCAAATAGCGCTTCTAACTCTTTTAAGCTAGTTCCACCTTTCCCATCGTTATCAATAACACCTAATTTAACTTTATTAAAATTTAATCTTAACGCCTCATTTTTAGGTTTAATTTGAGAAGCAGTGGTTGTAGTGTCACTTGATGATGTTTTGTTTGACGTCATCATGCTACAAGCATTTAAAAATAGAAGTAGTGACAATAAACTGACGGTTATCGCAATTTTTTTTCTAAACATATTATTCTCCTTCATTACTATTTTAACATATTCTAAGAAATTGAGGGCGATAATAATCCTTTGAAAATGATTCCTCCTATAAATCGGCTGCTTTATTTGACATCCTAGTATTGTTAATGTATTATAAAAATAGTACAAATAGCAAAAGAAAGGAGACGGTTATGGTCTGGAAATTTGATGAAAAATCTCCTATTTATCTCCAAATTGCAGATAGGATAAAATTACAAATCATTAGTCAGGAGTTAGTAGCAGGTGATCAACTCCCTACAGTTCGAGAACTAGCTGAACTTGCCGGTGTCAATCCTAATACTATGCAAAGAGCTTTTGCTCATTTGGAGCAGGATGGAATGGTTTTTTCTAATAGAACGGCTGGACGATATGTTACTGAAAACCAAGATTTAATTGCCAGAGAACGTCATCGTGTTGCAGAAGCAGAACTTGATGCGTTTGTATCTAAAATGGGTAAAATTGGATTTTCGAAACATGAAATAATTACCGAATTGGAAAGTTACCTAAAAGGAGAAAGAGAATGACTAGAGGAAAGGATATACTACAATTAAATGGCTTGGAAAAAAGTTACGGTAGTAAGTTAGTCTTAAAAAATATTAATTTTACAATCGAAGCAGGAAAGATTGTAGGTTTATTAGGTCCAAACGGAAGTGGGAAAACAACCATCATTAAAGCAATTAACGGACTACTTCAACTCGATAAAGGTATGATTTTAGTTGATGAGAAATCACCTTCTAAAGAGACTAAAGCGATTGTCTCTTATTTGCCAGATGTGAGCTATCTAAATGATACCATGCGTATCGCAGATGTTTTGTCTTTATTTCAAGATTTTTATCAGGATTTTGATCGGGATAAAGCAGAGCGATTGTTGAGTGATCTTGGTCTGAATGATAGTGACAGGTTGAAACATTTATCGAAAGGGAACAAGGAGAAAGTGCAGTTGGTTTTAGTAATGAGTCGTAAAGCCAAACTATATATCCTCGATGAACCTATTGGTGGGGTAGATCCTGCGGCACGAGATTATATTTTAAAAACAATTATTACAAATTATTCAGAGGATGCATCTGTTTTGATTTCTACTCATCTGATTTCAGAAGTGGAGTCTATTTTAGATGATGTTATTTTCATAAAAGATGGTGAAGTCCTTCTTCAAGGTGATGCTGATGATTTACGCACAAAATATGAGCAATCAATAGATAGCTTATTTCGTGAACAGTTTAGAGCGCAAGGAGGAGAATGATGTTTGGAAAGTTAGTTAAGTATGAATTAAAATCTATAGGTAAATGGTACTTTATTCTTTATTTATTGACAGTACTGGTTTCTATTATTTTGGGGATGATGGTAACCACAGTAGATCGTCAAAACAATTATGAAATTGGCCAAAGTACACTTTCAGCTTTGTTAGTTTTAATTTTTGTAGCTTTATTGGTCGGTCTTTCCATTGGGACAATATTTTTAGTTATTAATCGCTTTTATAAAAATATTTTTGGACGTGAAGGTTATTTAACGATGACTCTTCCTGTGACAGAGCATCAAATTCTTTTATCCAAACTATTGAGTTCATTTATTTGGGTGCTTATGAATGGGCTTGTGCTGGGCTTGAGTTTTTTTCTCGTAGCTTTACCAAGTCTAGTGAAGAATGGTGATCAAATTTTAGCTGCTTTTCCAGAAATATCTACAATATTTCGTCATTGGGAGCTTTATATGGGTATAGTATATCTTTTCTTGTCGATTTTGGCCTCCATCCTTGTGATTTATTTGTCCATTGTTGTTGGTCAAACATTTCATGATAGGAGGATACTTGCCTCCTTTGTCAGTTATTTTTTGATCAATATCTTAATGGGGATAGTGTGGAACTTTATTTCAGATCTTTTCATATCATGGAACCAATTTGATCTTTCATACCTTATATTTGGTAGCATCTATCAGTTAGTGATTTCGACAATATTCTATTTTATCATGGTTTATTTAATGAAAGAACATTTGAATTTGCAGTAACCTAGTTTTGATAACAATATTAAAGAGGCTGTTATGCCTCTTTTGTATTATTTTAAAAATTGTTGAATCCATTTCCCACCATAAATCCATAAGTAAGAGTAACTCAGAATGGAGAGTGGTTTGGTCAGAATCATAATGGTTGTAAAGCGTTTGATTGACATATTTGTTAGGCCTGTAATCATGACAAGGATGTCAGCAGGTGAGATTGGAGATAGCATACAAAGAATGAAAAATCTTTCATATCCTTCACTTTCCAATCTTTTTTCATATTTGAAAAACTCATCTTCTTTAACAAATAATAGAATAAATTTCCGCCCATAACGTTGCACTAAAGCAAAAAGTATGATGGAGCCGATTACTATACCTGCATAATTTAATATAAATCCAAGCCATGGTCCACAAACTAGAAATCCAACAATAGTTGTCACACCACCTGGAATAACTGGAAAAACAACTTGTAGAATTTGAATTCCAATAAAGATAAGGGGGCCAAGAATGTCATGGCGCTTGACCAAATCCTTCATTTGGTTACTGTCATTTAAGATGCCTAATTGATAGAGCCAGATGACCAAAATAAAAGAAGCAATAATAGCAATGATACCTAGAATTTGAACGATCCGTTGAATCATTTTATAACGTTTACTTTGTTTCATTTCCATAACACTATCATATCATATCTATAAAAATTTTGCTTAATTCAAATAAATCTGTTATACTTATTATCAAGTAATGATTTTGGGGTCGTTACGGATTCGACAGGCATTATGAGGCTTGTTCTGCAACTCATCGTGCGGATGTAAAACGTCAGTTAAATATAACTGCAAAAAATACAAATTCTTACGCATTAGCAGCTTAATAACCTGTTATGTGTGACTAGTCGCAGATTGCTTGCGTTTGTTTGACTGGTCTTAAAAATGGCAAGCTACGTTAGAGCATTGTCAGGTTGTTCTAAAAGAGATTTACTGAATCGCTTGGCTGAGGTTTGAGTTATGTATCGCTGTCAAGTTAAATTAAGACATAACCTATAGTTGTAGACGAATAAGTTGGCAGGTGTTTGGACGTGGGTTCGACTCCCACCGGCTCCATTAAAAGTTATCTTAAAACAAAAAACGCCGTTTGAAGCGTTTTTTTATTTTAAGATATTTATAATTTAAAGTATAAGTAAAGTGATGAGATACCTATACTAATAAATATGATAGAAATGAGACGGCCGATAATAGCAGCAGATAAAATCGGGTGGGCAAATAAGATTAGCGCTAAAATCAAAGTAATAATTGCTGAAATAATGTCATTTCTACCGAGACCTGATTCAAATTGATTCAGTTTGATTCCAGCGATTAAGCGTAATGCTCCAACGATGAACAGCCAGTAACTTAATAATAATGTTACTGCGTTACTAAGTGAAAAAGTAGAACTGGTTAATAATAAGAAACCAAATATTAGAGAGATGGTATGTTGGAGTAGTGACCATATATTACGATGTTGCTTATCAGTGGAGAAATATCGGTTTAGCCCAGAAATCCCACTAATGAACACAGCCAGTGCCAAAACCCATCCAATGGTTGCTAAAGTGGTCAGTGGATTGAAGAATAGGTACAACCCAATGATAAGTGTGATGATACCAGCAGATAGTGAAAAATATTTCATTTAAAGCTCCTTTTGAGTAATACAGTTATTTTAAGTCAGTTTCCATACTTTGTCAATGAAATTTACAAAATCTGAGAATTTTGTTATAATGACAAGCATTACTGTGCTTTGGGAGGTTAAAATGGAAATCGCCTATGTTGTTCTGCAAAAGTTAATTGTTTTGTGTTTGTTGATGGGGGTGGGGGTCCATCTGATGCAAAGGGATATCTTTACGAGAGATTTAACAAAACAGTTATCAAAACTATTAACAGTTTATGTGGTCCCGACTCTGTTTGTTTCTGCCTTCATTAGTTCAGATTTTTCTCTGTCGCGATTAAAACTTTTGATAGTGACTATTTTATCTGCAGGCTTTATTTTGTTGACACGAGCCTTGTTATTACACTTCATAGTTCCAGTATCACGCCCGATGGATAAGTACGCTGCGATGTTTTCTAATGCAGGTTTTATGGGGGTTCCTTTAGCCACAGCCGCTGGAGGAATGGATGCCGTATTTTTTATTTCAGGATTTATATTAGTAAACCAGATGACACAATGGACCTATGGCCTTTTTTTAATTACTAAAAAGAGAAGTAGCATTTCTTTTAGAAGTGCCATATTGAATCCCGCTGCTGTAGGTACAGTTATTGGGGTGACCTTATTTTGTTTGCCATTTCATCTGCCTACAGTTCTAATTGATACTGTCAACACCTTCTCAGACCTCAATACCCCTTTAGCTACCTTGGTGTTAGGGACTTACTTTTATAAAGTTGATCTGAAAGAAGTCTTTTTCTATAAACCTGCCTATTATACTGCTTTTTTACGATTAGTTCTAACAGCTGGTTTTTCGATTATATTAATTTGGTTATTACCGATAGATGAAAGAAGTGTCAAATTAGCTCTCACAATTGCCTCAATTTCCCCTACAGCTTTAAATGCTGCGCTATTAAGTCAGGTCTATGGTGGAGATTATGAGTATTCTTCACGCTTGGTTCTTTTGACAACCATGTTTTCTATGTTGACTATTCCAGTATGGATGACGGTTGCTGGATATTTATACCTTTAGTATCTCAGAGTAGTCTGAGATTTTTTTGTGTAGAAATAGTTTAGTTATGCTTATTTTCAGAAAATTATCGAAGTATTTTCAAAAAAATATTATTTTTTAAATAAAAATGCTTGACAAAATTTTCAGAATATTTATAATATTAAGAGTAACTATTTATTATGAATATATGGAGGACTTATATATGACTACAGGTAAACAGTATGTAGATAGTGTGTTTGAGAAAGTAAAGGCTCAAAACGGTCACGAGGCAGAGTTTCTTCAAGCAGTTGAAGAAGTCTTTAACTCACTTATTCCAGTCTTCGATAAATATCCAAAATACATTGAAGAAAATATTTTAGAGCGTATGGTTGAACCAGAACGTATCGTCTCATTCCGTGTACCATGGGTTGATGACAAGGGGAATGTACAAGTAAACCGTGGTTTCCGTGTACAATTCTCATCAGCAATTGGTCCATACAAAGGTGGTCTTCGTTTCCATCCATCTGTCAACCAATCAATCATCAAATTCCTTGGATTTGAGCAAATCTTTAAAAACTCCCTAACTGGTCAACCAATCGGTGGTGGTAAAGGTGGATCAAACTTTGATCCAAAAGGGAAGTCAGACAACGAAATTATGCGTTTCTGCCAAAGCTTTATGACAGAGCTAAGCAAGCACATTGGTGCTGATACTGACGTTCCAGCTGGTGATATCGGTGTTGGTGGCCGTGAAATTGGTTACCTTTATGGTCAATACAAACGTCTTCGTAATGAGTACACAGGTGTTCTTACAGGTAAAGGCTTGACTTACGGTGGTTCATTGGCGCGTACTGAAGCAACAGGTTATGGTGCGGTGTACTTTGCTGAGCAAATGCTTAAGGCGCGTGGTGAAAACTTTGAAGGTAAAATTGCGCTTGTATCTGGTTCAGGTAACGTTGCGATTTATGCGACTGAAAAACTTCACGCGCTTGGTGCTAAAGTTGTTGCAGTATCTGAT
Organism: Streptococcus sp. SGI.013; assembly: GCF_050315295.1. Lineage (NCBI taxonomy): Bacteria > Bacillati > Bacillota > Bacilli > Lactobacillales > Streptococcaceae > Streptococcus > Streptococcus sp. SGI.013. The sequence continues at coordinate 23,369 of NZ_JBNPOS010000011.1, read as the reverse complement.
TCTTCAGGTTATGTTTATGATGAAGATGGTATTGATGTAGAGCTTCTTAAAGACATTAAAGAAGTGAAACGTGCACGTATCGTTGAATATGCAAATGCTCGTCCAAATGCAAAATTCATTCCTGTTGGAGAAGGTTCAATCTGGGATAACAAAGCAGACCTTGCATTCCCATGTGCGACACAAAATGAAATCAATGAAGAGCAAGCGAAAACATTGGTGGCTAACGGTGTTATTGCCGTATCAGAAGGGGCTAACATGCCATCAACACTTGAAGCGATTGATGTCTTCTTGAATGCTGGTGTATCATTTGGTCCTGCCAAAGCAGCAAACGCTGGTGGTGTAGCTGTTTCAGCTCTTGAAATGGCACAAAACAGCCAACGTACACCATGGTCATTTGAAGAAGTTGATGCTAAGCTTTACGATATCATGAAAGGTATCTATGAGAACTCAGCAGCAGCAGCTAAAGAATTTGGTCAAGAAGGTAACCTTGTTCTTGGTGCAAACGTTGCAGGATTCCTTAAAGTTGCTGAAGCAATGTCAGCACAAGGTGTGGTTTAAGAAATGATTTCTTAATTCAAATCTTCCAATAAAACAAGATTTAAGCAGTCACTTTCGTGGCTGCTTTTTGATATAATAAAGATAGATGATTAGATGACAGGAGATAGTTATGATAAAACCAATTTGTAAAGATACCTTCTTTCTTGCGCAGACGTCAGTAGATTGTACTAAAGAAGATTTATATTTAGCTCAAGATTTGGAAGACACCTTGCAAGCTAATCAAGAAGCTTGTGTTGGGATGGCCGCGAATATGATTGGCATCAAAAAACGGGCCATTATTATCAATATGGGTTTGGGAAATCTGGTGATGTTTAACCCTGTTATGACTGCTAAATCCTTGCCGTTTGAGACAGAAGAGTCTTGTCTATCTTTGACTGGAAGTCGTCCTACAGTACGCTACCAAAAGATTGAGGTGACCTTTTTAGATGTCAACTGGAATAAGCAGAAGCTCACCCTGTCAGGACTTCAGGCACAGATTTGTCAACATGAATTAGATCACCTTGATGGGATTTTGATTTAAAGGATGCGACCTAGAATACATCTAGGTTTTTTTGATGCTAAAAAGTTACGATAAGAACTTTTTATTTGACAATAGTTATCACGAGAACTAAAATAGTTATCATGATAACTATATGGAAGGAGTTGTTTATGAAAGAACCGTTAAATGAGATGCGTAACTTGATTAATCAGGTAGAAAATCATTTACAAGCTTTATCAAAGGAATATGATGTGGAGCACTTGAGTGGTCCTCAAGGTTTTACCACAATGTATTTATTCCGTAATCAAGATAAAGAAATTTTTATTAAAGACATAGAGCGAGAATTAGATATCTCAAAGTCTGTGACCAGTAATTTGATCAAGCGAATGGAAAAAAATGGCTTTATCTCTATTGTTCCATCTGCTGTCGATAAAAGGTGTAAGCAAATTGTCCTGACTGAATTCGGTATTGAAAAAGCTCACAAGATGGATGAGTTTTTTAAAGCTAAATATAGTCGCTTATTGAAAGATGTTAGTAGGGAAGATATGGAAACGGTCCGTAATGTTTTTAGGAAAATCAAGAAAAATCTAAGTGAGGAATAAGAATGTTTAAATTATTTAAACGTATGAATAAGACAGAGCTGTTAATGGCATTTTTCAGTGTCGCTTTTGTTTGTGCAGGAGTTTGGTTGGATTTGGAAGTCCCATCATATATGTCTGAGATTACAACCTTGTTGCAAGAAAAAGGAACAGAGGTATCAGATATTATGAAACCAGGCTGGACCATGATTGGTTTGTCATTTTTAAGTTTTGGGACTTCAGCCGTTGTTGGCTTTTTAGCAGCTCGTTTGGCAGCTAGTTTTACAACGAGTTTGCGTGCAGATATTTTTAATCAGGTGATGGATTATTCTCAATCAGAGATTAAAGGTTTCTCTATTCCAAGTTTGTTAACGAGAACTACTAATGACCTGACACAGTTGCAATTGTTGATTACGATGGGCTTGCAAGTTGTCACAAAAGGTCCTATTATGGCTGTTTGGGCAATGACAAAAATTGCAGATAAGAGTGGGGAGTGGATGTTGGCTGTTATTGTTGCAGTCTTTGTTTTGTTGCTGATGCTTTTAGTCTTACTTTTGTTAGCTTTTCCAAAGCAACGTCATATTCAAACTCTAACGGATAAACTCAATAGTATCACAAGAGAGATTTTATCAGGTATTCGTGTAGTCCGTGCCTATAATGCTGAAAGCTATCAAGGTGAGAAGTTTTCAAAAGCTAATGACGATGTGACTAATTTAAACTTATTTGTTAACCGATTAATGGCTTTGATGAATCCTGTCATGACCTTGATCTCAAGTGGTTTAACCCTAGCTATTTATTGGATTGGTGCTAGTTTGATTAATGATGCAGCAATGACGGATAAGTTACCAATATTTAGTGATATGGTTGTTTTTTCATCTTATGCGATGCAAGTTGTTATTGGTTTTATGCTGATGGTAGCGATATTCATTATTTTACCTCGCTCGTTAGTATCGGCAGGTCGTATCAATGAGGTATTGGAATTGGATTCTTCTATCCACTATCACCAATATCATGAGACGCCATCTAACGAAGTAGGTAATATTGTTTTTGAAGATGTTTCATTTCGTTATGCTAAAACATCAGAGGCTGTTATTGAGCATGTTTCATTTGAAGCTAAAGCAGGTCAAACGATTGCCTTTATAGGTTCAACGGGGAGTGGTAAAAGTACTTTGGTCAATCTAATTCCACGTTTTTATGATGTTACTGAAGGATCTATAAAAATTGATGGACGAGATATTCGAGATTATTCTCGTGAGAGTTTGAATAATAAGGTTGGCTATATCCCTCAAAAAGCTGTTCTTTTTAGTGGGACTATTCGATCAAATATGACCTTGGGAGAAAGTTCAGCGAGCCCATTAACAGATAGTGCAATTTGGGAAGCTTTAGATTTGGCACAGGCCAAGGAGTTTGTTGAAGGTAAGGCTAAAGGACTTGATGAGGAAGTAGCACAAGGGGGAACTAATTTTTCAGGTGGACAAAAACAACGACTTGCGATTGCAAGAGCCTTGGCTAGAAAACCTGAAATTCTTATTTTTGATGATTCATTTTCTGCCTTGGACTATAAAACAGATCGTATTCTTCGTTCAGAACTGTCTAAGCGAACAAGTCATATGACAAAATTGATTGTTGCGCAACGCATTTCGACGATTATGGATGCGGACCAAATTTTGGTATTAGATCAAGGTAAAGTAGTGGGACAAGGTACTCATAAAGAATTATTGAGCCATAACAAGGTCTATCAAGAAATTGCCTATTCTCAATTATCTAAGGAGGAATTAGAAAATGAATAAAACAAAGCCATCCTTTATCAAACAATTAAATCCTTATATTAAAGGTTTTAAACTCCCTTTTTTCATCGCCTTAGTAGGTGCGGTGATTTCAAGTACTATTACAGTCATTGGGCCTGACCGTTTAAAGGAAATTACAGATTTAATCACTAAAGGGTTGATGACAGGCATTGATCTTGATGAAGTGAATCGTATTACTTTTTCACTAGCAGGTCTATACGCTATAGGTGCTGTTGTTGCTTATATACAGAGTTTCATTGTCTCTACTTTAATCCAAAAGTTTTCAAAACGGCTACGTCAGGGTATTTCCCAAAAAATTAACCGATTATCATTAAACTATTTTGATAGTCATTCTCAAGGCGATACGTTATCACGTGTCACAAATGATGTTGATACAGCTAGTCAATCCCTTAATCAAAGCTTGGGGAACTTGGTAACTTCTTCTGTACTTTTAGTTGGTAGTATCTTTATGATGTTCAAAACCAATACAAGCCTGGCTCTAACAGCAATTTTATCTGTGGCTGCAGGTTTTGTTCTTACTATGGTTATCATGGCGAAATCTCAACCATTTTTTAAGCAGCAACAATCAAATTTAGCTAATTTAAATGGTTTTGTAGAAGAAACTTATTCAGGTCACCATGTCATCACTAGCTACAATGCTATTACAGAATCAAAGAAAAATTTTAGTCAGTTGAATAATCAACTCTGTAGTAGTATGTGGAAATCACAGTTCTTTTCAGGTATTATGATGCCAATGATGATTTTTATTGGGAACTTTGGTTATGTCATGGTCTGTGTTGTAGGATCTGTTATGGCTTTAGATGGAGATATCAGTATTGGGACAATTGTGGCCTTTATGACTTATGTTCGTATCTTTTCGCAACCCTTATCACAAATTGCACAAGCTATCACACAACTTCAATCAGCAGGTGCAGCGATGGGACGAGTGTTTGAATTTTTAGCAGAAGACGAAATGATTGAAGAGGCTGATAAAGTAAAATCTTTAGGCAATGTGCGTGGTCATGTCCATTTTGAAGGAGTTTCTTTTGGATACAGTAAAGACAAAACGATTATCCATGATTTTACTGCTGAGGCAAAACCTGGTCAAAAAGTGGCCATTGTCGGCCCTACTGGTGCAGGTAAAACAACCATTGTTAATCTGCTCATGCGTTTTTATGATATTGATAAAGGACACATCAGTATTGATGGGACTGATACACAATCAGTGACACGTGAGGCGGTGCATGAAGCATTCTCAATGGTTTTACAAGATACTTGGTTATTTGAAGGGACCATTAGGGATAACTTGATTTATAATCAGTCAAATATCACGGATGATGAAGTGATTGACGCCGCTAAAGCTGTTGGTATTCATCATTTTATCATGACCTTGCCTAAGGGATATGATACGGTATTAGATGATTCAGTCACTTTATCAGTTGGACAAAAGCAACTTTTAACCATTGCGCGTGCTTTGCTTAAAGATGCGCCATTGTTAATTCTAGATGAGGCGACCTCATCAGTAGATACCAGAACAGAAGAATTGATTCAAAAAGCGATGGATAGATTGATGGAAGGACGGACCTCATTTGTTATTGCTCACCGACTATCTACCATTCGTAATGCAGATTTGATTTTGGTCATGAAAGATGGGAATATTATTGAGCAAGGAAATCATGAGACCTTGATGATGGAACAAGGTTTTTATGCAGATCTTTACAACTCTCAGTTTGAGCAAGCATCTTAAAACATCTAAAAAAGGACTCGGTCTAAGTATAGACCAAGTCCTTTTTTGTGGTGATTGCATAAAAAATTTAGTGTGACTAATCGTTAGCGAGTATTGTTGGTATAGTCTGCTAAGCTTTGTCTGATAGACTTGATAAAAGAGGTTGTGATGTCAGATTGAGTTTTATGGTCATTGGTGACAAATCCTAAAGTATGAATTTGGCTATTTTTTAAAGGAATGAGAACAATCTGATCTTTAATAAAACTATTGACAATACCTAAACCAGAGGCATAGGCATCTGATCCACACAGTAGATTCATGACCGTTCCTCTATCATTGCTGTAGAGAATATTTTGATGTTCAGAGACTGTTAAGGTATCTTCATCAAAATTTAAACCCGTACTTTCTTGACGAAATCGAACTTGAGTGTAGGGCTTTAAATCCTCCTCAGAGATAAGTGTTTGATTAGCTAGTGGGTGTCCTTTGCGTAAAAAGATACGGGTTGGAAATTCGCCTAAGGGAGTAAAAGAAAGGTTATGTTGTCTCATATAACGTTCAAGGATATGCTTATTATCATCATTAAGATAGATAATCCCCAAATCACTCTCAAAGTTTAAGACACTCTCCAGTATTTTTTTAGTAGTGGTTTCAAACATATGAAAATGTTGGTAATGATCTTTGAACTGTTCAGCAATTTCCAACAGAGGAATGGAGAGAAAGTCATAATGATGCGAAGTAATCGTAAAACTTTTTCGATAATTTTGTTGATACCTTTGTTCTAGTAAGTCGATTTCACCAAGAATACGTTTAGCGTATTTCAGAAAGTCATTGCCATCATCTGTTAAACGAGCCCCTGTATTTGATCGAAAGAACAGCTGTACCCCTAATTCGTTTTCAAGCTCTTTAATAGAGCTTGAAAGATTGGGTTGGGTAACATAAAGTTTTTTAGCAGCTTCGCTAAAGGATCCTGTTTCTGCAATCGCTTCAACATAACGACACTGTTGAATATTCATCGCCTACCTCCATCTAAGTTAGTGTTCTTATTGTACTTAAGTGTTTCAAAAAAAGCAACAAAATTCTAGAAAATGATAAAAAATGTTCGGTATAAATAAAATTTATGGCTGGGAATAAAAAATATAGATTATACAGATCAATCGGTCAGTGGTAATATAATAACATGTTTTTGAAAAGGAGATAGGTATATGAGTAAGCGTCAATGGATTAAAGAAGTTTTCCAAGGTAAAAAAGTTAATCAGGTACCAATTGGTTTTTGGTATCATTTTACATCAGAAGAGGACTGGACGGAAGGGTTAAACGATCCTAGCATTGCAGTTAAAAATATTCAAGGTCATAAACATTTTGTGGAAACCGTTCATCCAGACTTTGTAAAATTGATGAGTGATGGCTTTTTTGATTATCCTAATCCCATCATTCATTCGGAAATAAAATCAATTGAGGACTTAGCCGCTATCCAATCCATCGGGGAAAAACATCCGTGGTTTGATCAGCAAGTATCACTTGTTCAATCTATTAAAGAAAACTTCCCAGAGGATATTTTTACGGTTTATAATATTTTTGCTCCTGCTACCTATCTTAAATGGAAGTTGGCTGGTCAAGTCTCCAGCGGAGACGACATTTTAGCAGATTTTATCAAGAGTAATCCTAAGTTGACACAACACGTTTTAGATGTTATTGGTCAAGATATCGCTATTTTAGTTGAGCGTTTGATTAAGGAAGCTGATGTCGATGGGATTTATCTCAGTGTTCAAACCCTACAAGATCAGCGCGTGACTAAATCAGACTATCTTGAAGTGGTTAGACCAAGTGAGGTTAATCTATTAGAGGTGGCTAATGGCTTAGGAGGGTTGAATATCCTACACATTTGTGGTTATGAAGGTGCCACAAATGACCTTAGCTTGTTTGTTGCTTATCCAAGTCAAGTGGTAAATTGGGCAACAGGTATTGAAAAACTCTCATTAGCTGATGGAAAATCCTATTTTGGAGATAAGGTTGTTTTAGGAGGTTTTGATAACACTAAAGCAGGTCTGCTCTATCAAGGAAGTCAGGAGGCTATTCAATCTAGGGTGAGAGAGATTTTGGATGAAACAGCGGGAGATAAGGTGATTATCGGTGCAGATTGTACCATTCCAGATGATATTAATCTTGAGCACTTACAGTGGGTAAGAGAAGTTTTAGTAAAATAAAGGAGAAAAGAGATGACAAAGAAAAAGTGGATCATAACAGGTGGAGTTTTATTAGCGGTTGCAGGTGTGACCTTTGCTAGTCGCTATTTAAATCAAAGTCAAACATCGGCGCAGAGCACCGATTCAAGCAGTCAAAAGGTGACACGATTAAAAGTAGCCCATACACAGAATTACGTTCCTTATGATTTTGTGAATGATAAAGGAGAAAGTGATGGTTTTGAGGTTAAAGTCTTAAAAGCTGTTGATGAAAAATTAACAGACTATGAATTTGATTATACAGGCACAAGTGATGAGGACCTCCTTATTGGGTTGGAATCTGGGAAATACGATGTCGGGATAAAAGGTGCTTGGTACACAGATGAACGTGCGGAGAAATTTATTATTCCAGAGCAAGCGATTGGAGCAAGTGTGATTGGATTTACCATCCGAAAAGATCAAGCAGATACCATTAAAACTATTGACGACTTTGCAAAATCAAAAGGAAAATTAGTTCCTATTTCTCCACAAAATGCACAATGGAATGTGATTGAAGAATACAATGACGCTCATAAAGAAAATCCTATTACCCTAACGGCAGCTGAAAGTTTTTCGGTAGCTGATGCTTATGCTTGGGTTCTTGAGGGACGATATGATGCTTATTTTGATATAAAATTATCCTATGAGAAAGCTGTTCAAGCAACTGATGGAGCTTACCATCAATATGCTGATCAACTAAGCTATTTCCCTTATAAAGGCATCAAGACCTATCCCTTGTTGAACCGTAATGCCACAAATGAAAAATTTGCCAAGGCTTATGATCAGGCAATCAAAGAATTGCAGGCAGATGGAACGATTAAAAAACTATCAGAAAAATACTTCGGTGAGGATGTTTTCTCATATGTCACAGACTAAGGAGGGATTATGGTTTCTTACCAACCATCGTATATTTTTAGATTTCTTCCAGAGATTTTGACAGCTCTTCCCTTAACATTATTAATATTAGTTTTATCCATTCTATTTGGTAGTTTATTAGGGGGGATTATCACCCGTGGACAACTTAGTCAAGATGATACAATCAAAAAACTAGCAAACGCTTATATTTTTGTTATTCGTTGCACACCACCTGTTGTTTTACTGTTTCTGGTATTTTATGGTTTACCTGAATTTTTAAAATGGTGGTTAGGAATAAATGTTGAGTCTTGGTCTAGAGCGAGCTTCACGTTGATTAGTATGGTTTTACTGTTTGCAGCAACATCAGCTGAGATTTTTAAATCAGCTTATCTTGCCATTCCCTACGGGCAAACGGAGGCTGGTTTGAGTATCGGACTTAATTCTTGGCAAACCTTTTTTAGAATTATTTTTCCACAAGCTTTTCGAGTTGCCCTTCCTAATCTGACAACAGCTATTTTAAATCTGATGAAAGATATGGCTTTGGCTTATACGATTGGCCTGGTCGATATCATGGGACAAACCAACCTACTGATTTCTAGAAATATGGGCAATTACTCACTGGAGGCTTATACTGCGGTTGCCATTATTTATTGGGGATTGGCCTTACTTGTGACATTTCTCAGCCACATGATAGAAAAAAACTTAGTAGTAAAAGGGGGATAAGTGATGAACTGGGACTTTATTATAAAAACTTTTTTCCTCAGCCTAAGAGGAATTCCTGTCACCTTATCTATCTTACTGGTTTCTTTACTACTCAGCTTTCCTCCAGCTCTTTATATCGCTCTAGCTCGAATTAAAGGAAAGAAAGGAGTGACACGTTTTTCTCTTATTTATTTAGCTGTCATTCGCTCAACACCATCTATTTTATTGATTCTCTTTTTTTATAGCCTATTGCCGAGTTTATTAAATGCCACTCTGAAAATGAGTCATATCAATATTTTTGACTTAAACCCAATTTATTATGCTTATATTATTTTTAGTTTAATGACAACAGCTAGTTTATCAGAGATCATTCGTTCGGCGATTTTAACAGTCGATAAGGGACAAATAGAGGCGGCTTTATCCATTGGTTTAACGCCAATACAAGCTTACAGACGAATTGTATTTCCACAAGCTTTAAAAGTGGCTTTACCTAATTTATGTAACTTAGTGATAACTATAATAAAAGGAACCTCCCTTGTCTTTGTGATGACCATAAAGGATATTACAGCCATTGCAAAAGTAGAGGCAGCTTATGGTTACCATTATTTTGAGGCTTATTTTGTAATTTTTGTGATCTATCTGCTTTTATGTGGAGGAGTTCAGTTTGGCTTTTCTTGGTTTGACCGTTATTTGAAGAGAGTGTGAGAGGAGATTTTGATGTTAGAAATAAAGCATGTTAAAAAGAGATTTGGCAATAAGACGGTTCTAGACGGTGTGAGTCTCAAGGTTAATCAAGGAGATGTTGTGGTCATTTTAGGCCCGTCTGGTTCTGGGAAAACGACATTTTTAAGAACTATCAATCATTTAGAAAAAGCTGATGAGGGGTATCTTGTATTGGAGAATAAGGAGTATCATTTGCCTAATTTACACCATAAAGACATCTTGTCTATTCGACAAAAAACAGCTTTTGTTTTTCAAAATTATAACCTTTTTGCTAATAAAACAGCATTAGAAAATATTTTAGAAGGATTAGTGGTAGCACGTAAAATTCCCAAACAAGAGGCTTTAACAATAGCAGAAGAGGCTCTAAAAAAAGTGGGACTCTTAGACTATAAAAACCATTATCCAAAACAGCTATCAGGAGGGCAACAACAACGCATTGGAATTGCCCGAGCAATAGCGGTTAGACCAGATGTGATTTTATTTGATGAACCGACATCTGCACTTGATCCAGAGCTTATTGATGATGTTTTAGCGGTTATGAAACAGCTAGCAGAAGAAGGGGTGACCATGGTAGTTGTTACGCATGAAATGAGCTTTGCGCGTGATGTGGCCAATCATATTGTTTTTATGGATGGCGGTCACATTATTGAAGAAGGAACACCAAAAGAGTTTTTTGGTTATCCAAAACAAGAGCGGACCAAAAAATTCTTATCTCGCATCTTAAAAGATCCACATTATAGTGTGGAATACCAAATTTGATATTCTGATGGTTATATTTGCTTGAAAAAAGAGTTTACTTGGGATATGATAAAACTGGAAGCGATTTCAAGAAAAGGAAGTGATACCATGTCAGCTTATTTTGAAAAAATGCTCCATCAACGGTTACGATTTCAAGGTACTTATAGTGGATGTAAAGTTTTTAAAAAGAAAGATCGCAAACGAACGATTGTTTACTACATCATTAGTTTTAAAAACTTGGTCGAAGTCAAATCTAAACGTTTGTTTAGAGATCATAACCATATCAAAGTTTCTAAAAAAATCTACTTACGCTTTGCTCCCCTTCCCATCAATCAATTAGATTATCAGTTTACAGCGGAAATTTATCGCTATACAGAACCCCCAAAAAATCACAATGGGTTTTACTACAGAACTTTTGAATTGGGATTAAAAGAGATCAAAAAAATTAGGGAAGTTTCTATAGAGTCTTTGAATCTCAACCCTTAATTTTTGATGTATAAAGTGATTTGATTCTACAAAATTTGCGGTTAAGAGTCGCAAATTTTTTGTTTTTATAATAAAATAGAACTTGATGAGTAACATGAAAAGAAAAGTGGGCCGAGGGTGGTCACACAGTAAGATTATCTTAATAGGAGAACATTCGGTTGTTTATGGTTATCCTGCTATTGCTTTGCCATTAAAAAATGTAGAGGTAGAGTGTCAGATTACTGCAAGCGATAGTCCATTAATATTTCAGCCTGATGATACCTTATCAACTGCTATTTTCTCTGCTTTAGAGTATTTAAATTTAAAAACTGCTAACATTGATTATCAGATTACCTCAACTGTCCCTGAAAAGCGTGGAATGGGATCATCTGCTGCAGTTAGTATTGCTGCCATTTCAGCTGTATTAGATTATTTTAATCAGACAGTGGATAAGGAGACACTAGAACAACTTGCTAATCAAGCAGAAATTATTGCGCACACCAATCCTAGTGGACTAGATGCAAAAACCTGTTTAAGTGATCATGCTATTAAATTTATTCGTAATGTTGGTTTTAGCCAACTGACCGTAAATTTAGATGCTTACCTCATCATTGCAGATACTGGCATTCATGGTCAAACCAAGGAAGCTGTAAAAAAAGTTGAAGCAATGGAAGAAAAATCTCTTCCTATTTTACATCGCTTGGGAAATCTAACTGAACAGATGGAGCAGGCTATTTCTGAAAAAGCAGTAGCTAGTGTTGGTTTTTTAATGACAAAAGCTCACACGGAACTTCAAAAATTAGGGGTCAGCATTGAAAAAGCAGACTACCTTGTTTTTGAGGCTTTGTCATCAGGTGCCTTAGGAGCAAAAATGAGTGGAGGTGGTCTAGGAGGCTGTATTATCGCTCTTGCTCATAATGCTATCCAAGCTAATCTGATTTCACAACATCTCATGGAAAAAGGAGCGATCAATACATGGATCGAACACATTTAGTTAAGGTAAAATCATATGCCAATATTGCGATTATTAAGTATTGGGGAAAAGCTGATGCTGACAAAATGATTCCATCAACGTCAAGTATTTCGTTAACCTTGGATAACATGTTCACAGAAACACAAGCTATTTTTATCAGTTCTGAAACTGCTTTAGCCGAACGTGGTGTGGAGGGCGACCTTTTTTATCTGAACGGCGTACTTCAAGATCAAAAGCAACATGATAAAATTAGTAAGGTAATTGATCTTTTTAGAGAGGATCAATCACAGTATGTTAAAATTGACACGTTTAATAACATGCCAACTGAAGCAGGCCTCTCTTCAAGTTCTAGTGGATTATCGGCTGTTATTAAGGCCTGCAATGAGTTGTTTGAAAAAGACCTTAGTCAAAAAGAACTGGCTCAAATTTCTAAATACGGTTCAGGCTCATCTTCGCGTAGCTTCTTTGGACCACTAGCTGCTTGGGACAAAGATACAGGTGAGATTTACCCTGTAGAGACAGATTTGAAACTAGCCATGATTATGTTAGTGCTGACTGATCAAAAAAAACCGATCTCAAGTAGAGATGGCATGAAGCTTTGTATGGAAACCTCAACTAATTTTGAGCAGTGGGTCAAGCAATCTGAACAAGATTTTATTGCGATGAAGGCCTACCTAAGGGCTAATGATTTTCAAAAAGTTGGTGAGTTAACAGAAGCTAATGCTCTTTTTATGCATGCTACGACACGTCACGCCACGCCTAGTTTCTCTTATTTGACAGAAGCCTCTTATCAAGCGATGGAAAAGGTGAAGTCCTTGCGACAAGAAGGGCATCGCTGTTATTTTACGATGGATGCGGGACCAAATGTTAAGGTACTTTGTCTAGAAGAGGATTTAGACCAGCTAGCCTCTATCTTATCAAAAGACTATCACATCATTGTTTCAAAAACCAAGGAATTATAGATGACAAAATATGTGACAACTTGCGGGAAACTTTATCTAGCAGGAGAATATGCTGTTTTAACACCTGGACAGTCAGCTTTGATAAAAAATATCAACATCAGAATGCAAGCTGAGATTGACTTTTCTGAAACCTATCAGCTGGTTTCAGATATGTTTAACTACACTGTTGATTTAAATCCTGATCAAAATTATGCGCTTATACAAGAGACAATCTTGGTCATGGAAGAGTTTCTTGCTGATCAAGGTTTGAAACTAAGGCCAATTCGACTATCTATTTCAGGAAAGATGGAAAGGGATGGAAAAAAATTTGGTATAGGATCAAGTGGTTCAGTTGTGCTTTTAACAATTAAGGCTATGGCTGAGTTATATGATTTATCTTTATCTCGTGATAGCTTGTTTCGCTTAGCAACCTATGTTTTAGTAAAACGTGGCGATAACGGTTCAATGGGCGATTTAGCCTGTATTGCTTTTGAAGATTTGATACTTTATCAATCCTTTGATAGACACAGTCTAGCTCAACTGATACAAGAAATACCTTTAAGACAAGTGTTAGCAAGTGATTGGGGTTATCAAATCAAGCCAGTTTCATCCCAGCTAACTTGTCAATTTTTAGTTGGTTGGACGCAAGAGCCATCCATTTCAGCAGAAATGATTACTCAAGTCAAATCAGCTATCACCCCTCAGTTCTTATCTGAAACAGAAAAAGCCACTCAAAAATTAACCCAAGCCATCGAACAGGGAAATCAACAAGGTAGTATTCAACAAATAAATCGTATCAGTGAGCTACTAGCTAATCTGAGTCCTTTAATCTACACAGAGGATTTAGTTGCCTTACGTCAAGCAACAGAAGGGGTAGAAGCTGTTGCTAAATCAAGTGGGTCTGGCGGAGGAGACTGTGGTATTGCTTTAGTTTTTTCTAAAGTTGCCGAAAAAAAAATAAAAGAAAGATGGCAGAGACTCGGAATTGAGCTTTTATACGCCAGTGAACTATAGAAAATGACACAAAATCGTAAAGATGATCATATTAGGTTTGCCAGACAATACCAATCACCTTACAATAGTTTTGATGACATGGAACTCATTCATTCATCTTTGCCTGATTATGATCTGGATCAGATTGATTTATCGACAGAATTTGCAGGGAGACGATGGGACTATCCATTTTATATCAATGCAATGACAGGTGGCAGTGCAAAAGGTAAGGTTATTAATAGAAAATTAGCTCAGGTTGCAGAAGCATGTGGTATTTTATTTGTGACAGGCTCTTACAGTGCGGCTCTAAAAAATTTAAATGACGATTCTTATGCCGTTAAAGAGCTAGCTCCTAAGGTACAACTGGCAACCAATATTGGTATCGACAAACCTTATCAAGCAGCTCAGAAAGCGATTGAGGATTTATCGCCAGTTTTTTTACAAGTTCATCTTAATTTGATGCAAGAATTGCTGATGCCTGAAGGAGAACGTCATTTTAGTCATTGGAAGAAGCATTTGACATCTTACAGTGAGGAAATTACCACTCCTTTGGTTTTAAAAGAAGTTGGTTTTGGGATGGATAAAAAAACTATTCTCTACGCAAAATCATTAGGAATAAAAACTTTTGATATTTCTGGTAGAGGGGGAACAAGTTTTGCCTACATTGAAAATCAACGTGGAGGGAATCGTCAATATTTAGATGAATGGGGGCAATCAACTGTTCAGGCGCTCTTAAATCTTCAAGATATGACAGATGAAATTGAAATTTTAGCTTCAGGAGGCGTAAGACATCCACTAGATATGATCAAAGCCTTAGTTCTAGGTGCTAAAGCAGTTGGGCTTTCACGGACCATGCTTGATTTGGTAGAAGAGTATGAGCTTGATCAAGTTATTGATATCGTTAATGGCTGGAAAATGGATTTAAAAATGCTAATGTGCGCTTTAAATGTCTCAAGCATTTCAGAGTTACAAAATGTAGAGTACCTACTATATGGCAAATTAGCACAACAAGTAAAAAAAAGTTCTGGAAAATAAATTCCAGAACTTTTTGTTTAACTTATTGGCATATTTTTTTGAGGAGTTCTTGTGCGGTTTCGAGATTTAAATGGGGAGATTTAAGTAATTGTGGAACTAACAAGGGAACCTCTTTTTCACTAGCTCCTGCTAGTAAGGCTAATGATTTTGCCTGTAATTTCATATGTCCAGCTTGAATTCCCGAACTGGTTAAAGCCTTCAAGGCAGCAAAATTTTGTGCCAACCCTAAGGATACAATCAGCCTAGCTAGTGTTTTGGCATCAGGTTGACCTAAAAGATCGAATGATAGTGCAACATTAGGATTAAGGCCGATAGACCCACCTTTTGTAGCAATTGGCATAGGCAAGGTCAGTTGACCAATGATTTGATGCTGTTGTTCATCTAATTGCCAACTACTAAGTCCTTGGTATTGTCCATTTCTACAGGCATAAGCGTGACCGCCGGCTTCAATAGCACGCCAGTCATTACCTGTTGCCAAGACAAGTGCATCAATTCCGTTAAAAATCCCTTTATTATGAGTACTGGCCCGATAAACATCCACTTGAGCAAGTTGGCTTGCTAAAGCCATTTTTTGACCAAGTTCCAATGCTTCATCTTTATTTCTGCTCAAATAACGTAAATCAACAGTACATTGTGCAGTTATAAGAGATTCTGTTGCGTAGTTTGACAAGATGGCCATCAGACTTTTTCCGCCACTTAATTGCTCCAAATTTAGTGTTAAAGCTTCCATCATGGTATTGATGATATTGGCTCCCATAGCTTCTTTGGTATCAACGATAAGATAGACAACTAAAAATGTAGGATCATTTCCAACAAAATCAAGACGGAGATCACAGGCTCCACCACCGCGTTTTACAATAGAAGGGTGAGCTGCATTTGCGGCTTGCAGCAGATGCTCTTTATTAGCCAAAATATCTTTTTTAGCCTGTTCTAAATCAGGAACTTGATAAAGAGCAACCTGGCCAATCATTTGACGATTTTGAATGGTTGTTTGAAATCCACCAGATCGTTTAATGATTTTTGCTGCATATGATGCTGCGGCTACAACTGATGGCTCCTCGGTGACCATAGGAAGCTGATAAGTTTTTCCATCCACAAGAAAATCAGGTGCAAGAGCATAGGGGAGATTGTAAGTTGTTAGCACATTTTCAACCATTTGATCAGCGGTTTCAAGAGGTAGTGTTCTGTGCTGATAAAGTGTTTCTAATGAAGAATTTGTTAAGAAATGAAGTTTTTCTAAATGTTCTATACGTTGTAAAATAGTCTTTTTTGAAAAACCTGTCCAATTTTGTTTGTTCATAATGATTATACTTTTTGGTATTGTCTTTGATGTTCGGTGATAGAAGTTAGGGCAAATGGTCCTGTTTGATATTGTCTAAAACAAGCATTGCCATCTTGATCTAATTGAGTTTCCTCGTAGAACATCTCCTCATACCCTTTAACTGAAAGTGGTGTTCGCTGGCTTAATTGCTCAAGACGAGATGGCTTGAGTTGATCTTGAAAGCCCTCAACTAACTGTCCTGAGAAGATCTCACAAACTGCTCCGCTACCGTAGCTAAAGAACCCGATTTTATCGCCAGACTTTAAATTTTGGCTATTTTCTAATAGAGATAAAAATCCAAGGTAAAGGGAGCCTGTGTAGATATTTCCGACTTGGCGACTATAGGCAATACTATCTTGAAAATTTTGGATCAGAAGGGTTTTTCTGTTTTCGGGTAGCTGTTTATCCATAATTTTTTGAAGACCTTTTTGAGCTAGTTTAGGGAATGGAATATGGAAACAAAAAGCTGCATAATCTGATAGAGTTGAATTAAAGCGCTTTCGATGCTCAGTCCAAGTTGTTTTCAAGCAATCAAGATATTGTTTGGTCGAATACATGCCATTGACATATGGTGTATCGGAATAGTTGGGACGCCAAAAATCCATAATATCGCGTGTTTGAGCTAGGTTATCATCATTTAATGCCAAGATGCGTGGATTTTGGCTAACCAACATGGCAATCGCTCCAGCACCCTGCGTGGATTCTCCTGCTGATGCAATGCCATATTTTGCAATATCGCTTGCCAAAACTAGGACTTTAGATTCAGGGTGTTTTTCAATGTGTAATTTGGCATAGTTAAGCGCAGCAGTAGCGCTATAGCAAGCTTCTTTCATCTCAATTGAACGCGCAAAGGGTTGAATTCCCAATAAACCGTGTACATAAACGGCTGCCGCCTTGCTTTGATCAAGGCTTGATTCAGTAGCAAAAATCACCATATCAATCGCTTGTTTGTCAAGGTCATTTAAAATTTCGGAAGCCGCAGAACTAGCTAATGTGATAATATCTTCAGTTATAGGTGTAATGCTAAGGGCATCTAGCATCAAGCCTTGGCTAAATTTTTTAGGGTCTTCCCCTCTTGCTTGAGCCAAATCGCTCATCTTTAGTACATAGTGACTGGTTGAAAAACCAATTTTATCAATTCCGATTGTCATAAGAAAAATCTTACTCCTCTAAAATAAAGTCATTAATACTTTCATTCTATCATATTTTGATGGAATGGATGAAAATAAACATTGAGTCATCAAAGTAAGTCATTTCGTTGGCAATATTTTTAGTAGATTTTTCTTTTAAATTTAGATAGAATAAGCAAAGTGAAAAAAAGTAGGGGGCTATGATGACTAAAGCAGATCAAATTTTCAAAGAAAATATTCAAAAGATTATGGATGAGGGCGTATGGAGTGAACAAGCTAGACCTAAGTATAAAGATGGGACATCAGCTAATTCGAAATATATTACAGGCTCTTTTGCAGAATATGATCTTTCAAAAGGTGAGTTTCCCATTACGACCCTGCGTCCTATTGCTATTAAATCAGCTATTAAGGAAATTTTTTGGATTTATCAAGATCAAACTAACGATTTATCTGTTTTAAATGATAAATATGGTGTCAAGTATTGGAATGATTGGGAAGTTGATAAAAGCGGTCATATCGGAGAGCGATACGGAGCGATTGTTAAAAAACACGACATCATCAATAAAATTTTAAAGCAATTAGAGGAAAATCCTTGGAATAGACGTAATGTCATTTCTTTATGGGATTATGAGGCGTTTGATACTTCAGCTGGCTTACTTCCATGCGCCTTTCAAACGATGTTTGATGTTAGACGAGTAGGGGAAGAGATCTATCTTGATGCAACCCTTACTCAACGTTCTAATGATATGCTTGTTGCTCATCACATCAATGCCATGCAATATGTTGCCCTTCAAATGATGATTGCAAAGCATTTTGGTTGGAAAGTTGGCAAATTCTTTTATTTTGTTAATAACTTACATATCTATGATAATCAATTTGAACAAGCTAAGGAATTACTACGTCGTCAGCCTTCGAGTTGCTCGCCGTACTTAGTCTTAAACGTTCCTGATAAGACCAATTTTTTTGAGATTAAACCTGAAGATTTTGTATTACTTGATTATGATCCAGTTAAACCACAATTGAAATTCGATTTAGCAATTTAGAGCAGAGAAAACTTTTTCAAATGCATTTTCACTAGAGTTTTGATAAAATAGAAAAAAAGCATTTTAGGAGATAGGATGAGCAAGAAACTAGTTGCCATTTGGGCAGAAGATGAGAATCGATTAATTGGATCAAATCAAACAATGCCATGGCACTTGCCAAAAGAACTCCAACATTTTAAGAAAACCACTATGGGAGAGGCGATTTTGATGGGGCGTGTTACCTTTGATGGAATGAAAAGACGTCTTTTACCAGGAAGAAAAACTCTAATCTTAACGCGTGATCAATCTTTTCAGGTCTTGGGAACTCAGGTTTTCCATTCCACTGATGAAGTTTTAACCTGGTACCATCAACAAGATAAAACGTTGTTTATCACTGGTGGAAGCCATGTTTATGCAGCCTTTAAGGATGTTTATGACGAACTCATTGTGACAAAGATTCACGCTTGTTTTGAAGGTGATACTTATTTTCCAAGTGATATCAATTTAGATGATTATCAAAAAGTCTCTGAGGTTTTTTATGACAAAGATGATGGAAATCCTTATGCTTTCACAGTTTTACATTATATAAGAAAAGTAAGAGAGTAAATAAATGCAAAGAAGTATTTTCGGCGTTTTTACGGCATTTTTATTTGTGATTTGTCTCTTGTGTGCTATTCCAGCATTTCAAAAAAGACGCTATGGCCTAGGGATTTTTCTACTCCTAAATGCCTTTACAAATATTGTTAATACCATCCATGCCTTTTATGGAACACTATTTTAGAAAATTAAAGTTTAGAGGATATCATGACAAATACAACAGATCTTATGTTTCATTGCTCTTTTTGTGGTAAAAGTCAAGAAGAAGTAAAGAAAATCATTGCGGGTAATAATGTTTTTATTTGTAACGAGTGTGTTGAGTTATCGCAAGAAATTATTAGGGAAGAACTAGCAGAAGATGTCTTGGCTGACTTAGCTGAGACACCTAAGCCAAAAGAATTGCTCGATATTTTAAATCAATATGTGGTTGGTCAAGAGCGTGCCAAACGTGCCTTAGCTGTTGCAGTTTATAATCATTACAAACGAGTAAACTTTAAAGAAAATGCTGATGAGACTGATGTTGATTTGCAGAAGTCTAATATTTTGATGATTGGTCCGACAGGATCAGGTAAAACGTTTTTAGCTCAAACCTTAGCTAAAAGTTTGAATGTCCCATTTGCAATCGCTGATGCAACTGCTTTAACAGAGGCAGGTTATGTTGGTGAAGATGTTGAAAATATCTTGTTAAAGCTTATTCAAGCAGCTGACTTTAATATTGAACGTGCAGAGCGTGGCATTATTTACGTCGATGAAATTGATAAAATTGCTAAAAAAGGAGAAAATGTTTCAATTACTCGTGATGTATCAGGTGAAGGCGTCCAACAAGCTCTTTTGAAAATTATAGAGGGAACAGTTGCTAGTGTCCCTCCTCAGGGAGGAAGAAAACATCCTCAACAAGAAATGATTCAAATCGATACAAAAAATATTTTATTTATCGTTGGTGGTGCTTTTGATGGTATAGAAGAAATCGTTAAACAACGCTTAGGTGAAAAAGTTATCGGATTTGGTCAAAATAACCGTAAGATTGATGAAGATGGTTCTTATATGCAAGAAATTATCTCTGAGGATATTCAAAAATTCGGACTGATTCCAGAATTTATCGGTCGTTTACCAGTATTTGCTGCCTTAGAGCAATTGACAGTGGATGATCTTGTGATGATTTTAACAGAGCCTAAAAATGCTTTAGTCAAACAATATAAAACACTCTTATCCTATGATGGGGTAGAATTAGAATTTGATGAGGATGCCCTTCAGGCTATCGCGGCTAAAGCTATTGAACGTAAAACAGGTGCTAGAGGACTTCGTTCCATTATCGAAGAGACTATGCTTGATGTTATGTTTGAAGTCCCTAGTCAAGAGGATGTTCAGGCTGTTCGTATCACTAAAGCTGCAGTTGAGGGTACTGATAAGCCAATTTTACAAACAGCTTAGGAGGTCTTATGTCAGAAGAAGTTTTAAATACACATAATGCTTCCATTCTTTTGAGTGCAGCCTCAAAGGCACATTACCCACAGGATGACTTACCTGAAGTAGCACTTGCAGGTCGTTCAAATGTAGGTAAGTCTAGTTTTATTAATACACTTTTGGGGCGTAAAAATCTTGCTCGCACCTCTAGTAAACCAGGTAAGACACAATTGTTGAACTTTTATGACATTGATGGTAAGTTGCGTTTTGTTGATGTTCCTGGTTATGGGTATGCTAAAGTCTCAAAGGCTGAGCGTGCCAAGTGGGGAAAAATGATTGAGGAGTATTTGACTAGTCGTGATAACCTGAGAGCTGTTGTGAGTTTGGTTGATTTACGTCACGATCCATCGGCAGATGATGTTCAGATGTATGAATTTCTGAAATATTATGAAATCCCTGTCATTGTGGTCGCTACTAAAGCTGATAAGGTTCCTCGAGGAAAGTGGAACAAACATGAGTCGGCTATCAAGAAAAAATTGAACTTTGATTCATCAGATGCCTTTATCATCTTCTCGTCTGTTAACAAAGAAGGCTTAGATCGATCATGGGATACAATTTTAGAACATTTATGATATAAAAATAGAGCTTAACCAGGTGTGATATCCTCGTTAAGCTCTATTTGTTATAGTTGAAAACTATGTTAAGTTCTATAAAATCTGTATAACATCTTTTTAAGAATCCATGTTATGATAGTTTCAATATTTTATTGTGGAGGATTTCATGGATAATCATAATTTTGAAAATGAAGGTCAATTTCAGCGAAAAATGACCAGCCGTCACCTCTTTATGCTATCACTGGGAGGTGTTATTGGAACAGGTCTCTTTTTGAGTTCAGGATATACTATTGCCCAAGCAGGTCCTTTTGGAGCGATTTTATCCTATTTAGTCGGAGCGATTGTTGTCTATTTGGTGATGCTGTCTCTAGGGGAATTAGCAGTAGCGATGCCAGTGACTGGATCCTTTCATACTTATGCGACAAAATTTATTAGTCCAGGAACAGGATTCACAGTGGCTTGGCTTTATTGGATTTGTTGGACAGTAGCACTAGGGACAGAGTTTTTAGGAGCTGGTATGTTGATGGGAAGGTGGTTCCCAGATGTCCCAGCTTGGCTATTTGCTGCTATTTTTGCTGCAATTATTTTTGCGATTAATGCTTTGTCAGTACGTTCTTTTGCTGAGGCAGAGTTTTATTTTTCAAGCATTAAGGTGATTACAATCATCTTATTCATTATTCTAGGGTTATTAGCTATTTTTGGAGTGATTCCGTTTGAAGGAGCAAGCAGTGCGCCACTCTTTCATAACTTAACCAAAGAGGGACTTTTTCCGAATGGGACGATTGCAGTGGTTTCTGTTATGCTGTCTGTTAACTATGCTTTTTCAGGAACAGAATTGATTGGTATTGCAGCAGGAGAAACGGAAAACCCTGTAGAGACTGTTCCTAAGGCTATCAAGACAACTATCGGACGCTTAGTTATCTTTTTTGTCTTGACCATCATTGTGTTAGCGTCACTTTTACCAATGGAAGAAGCGGGAGTGACTGATGCTCCTTTTGTAACGGTATTTGATAAAATGGGAATTCCGTTTGCAGCGGATTTGATGAACTTTGTCATTTTGACAGCTATTTTGTCAGCGGGGAACTCAGGTCTATATGCGTCAAGTCGTATGCTTTGGTCTTTAGCCAATGAGGGAATGTTATCGCAAAAAGTTGTTAAAATTAATGATCATGGCGTTCCGATGCGCGCTCTTCTCTTATCTATGGTAGGAGCGGTATTAGCGCTTTTTGCTAGTGTTTATACAGCAGACACTGTTTTCCTCGCTCTAGTCTCAATTGCAGGATTTGCTGTAGTGGCTGTTTGGCTATCCATTCCACTTGCACAGATTAATTTCAGAAAAGCATGGTTAAAGGAGCATAGTGAGGAAGAATTACACTATAAAACACCTTTTAACCCTATTTTACCGTATGTAACCATCACATTATTAGTCATTTCAATTATTGGAATTGCCTGGGATGCTTCCCAACGAGCAGGATTGTATTTTGGGATTCCGTTTATCATAGTGTGCTACCTTTATCACTATTGGCGTTTTAAAAAATTCTAGGAGGAGATATGGGACGTTTTAAAGACCTGTTAGAACAGCAGGAGTACATCATCTTACACGGTGCTTTAGGAACAGAATTGGAATTTCGAGGACATGATGTGTCAGGCAAACTCTGGTCTGCTAAATACTTATTAAGTAATCCCCAGCTGATTAAAGATATTCATAAGGACTATATCCGAGCAGGAGCAGATGTCATCACAACATCAACCTATCAAGCAACCCTTGAAGGCTTGGCTGAGGCAGGATTATCTTCTCAAGAAGCTGAACAATTGATTCGTTTGACGGTTATATTAGCTAAAGAAGCACGGAATGAGGTGTGGGGAGAACTTTCTGATGAGGAAAAAGTGGAACGTTGTTATCCACTGATTTCTGGAGATGTAGGTCCCTATGCTGCTTATTTAGCCGATGGTTCTGAATATAGTGGAAACTATGGTGGTATCACCCTTAATGAACTAAAAGATTTTCATCGCCAGCGTATTCATCTACTATTGGAGGAAGGAGTTGACCTCTTAGCTTTGGAAACCATTCCAAATTATCTAGAAGGGCAAGCACTCAGTCAGCTCCTACGTGAGGAGTTTCCAGATGTTGAGGTTTATATCAGTTTTACTTCTCAAGACGGTAAGGCTATTTCAGATGGCACCCCTATCGATAAAATTGCAGAGCTAATCAATAAGACACCACAAATCTTAGCAGTAGGACTCAACTGCTCAGCTCCAGTAATTTACGATGATTTTCTTAAAGAACTGAGAAAGAAAACAAACAAACCTTTTGTAACCTATCCAAACTCAGGTGAGATTTATGATGGTAATACACAGAGCTGGCAGGACACAGCTGATACAAGTCGTACACTTCTGGACGATACGATCCGCTGGCATCAGTTAGGTGCTAAAGTAGTTGGAGGCTGTTGTCGTACAAGACCAGAAGATATTAAAACCTTAGCAGAATTTCTAAAATAAAGGCAATAGCC